>JBATYB010000298.1:0-10660 GCA_049673825.1 Methylocella sp.
GCCGCCGGCGACTGAGGCCATCCGGCACATATCACATCCGCCTTTCACATCCGCTTTGTTGGATCGGCGACATTGCCGCGCGGCGCCGCCTCGCGGACCTCCGCCGCCGTGTGATCGCCGCGCGGGATTGGCACGGCTTTCGGTATCGGAGTCTCCGCGAATCCTTGCCGAGCCGCGGAGAATCACGCCAGCCCTCATCTGCGAGGACCAGCTGAGTCATAGGTCAACGCCGCTGGGATGAGATCGTCCGAAGCTCCTAGATTAAATAGCTTCTAAATTAGTTATTTTAAAATGATTTTAAAAGAGCGAGCAGCCGCGGCAATGCACGCGCACGATATTTTCAATATAAAATTTCGATTTGAGGCTGTATCATTACCCGTTATTATACCGGGGTTTTCATTGCGCCCGAATTCCACGGGGAGATAAAATGCAACGGCTTGGATTTACTTTGGTTTGCGCGGCGGGAGTGATCGCCGCCGGATGTTCCGCCGCGGCCAAGGAATATCCGATCGGCGCGCCTCAGGAAAAAAACGGGATGGAAATTGGCGCGGTCTATCTGCAACCGATCGAAATGGATCCGCCCGGCGTGATGCGCCCCGCGAAGGACTCCGACGTGCATCTCGAATCCGATATCAAGGCGGCCAAGGACAACAAGAACGGCTTCGCGCAAGGCGACTGGATCCCCTATCTCGCGGTCGATTACGAATTGAAGAAGCTCGACGGCAATGAGACCCGGAAGGGCGAGTTTATGCCCATGGTCGCGAACGACGGGCCGCATTATGGCGACAACGTCAAGATGATGGGGCCAGGCAAATACAGGCTCACTCTCACCATCGCGCCGCCGGACGAGAACAAGCACGCCCATTTCGGCCGCCATGTCGATAAGGAAACCGGCGTGGCTCCGTGGTTCAAGACTTTCGCCGTCCAATATGAGTTCACCTATGCGGGAATTGGGAAAAAGGGCGCCTATTGAACGGCGGGACGGAGGTTGGCCGCGTGTGTAACTTCGCGGTTATTTTGCTCGCCGCTCTCTTTCTCGTATCCGGCGCGGCAAAGGCCCGGGCCGAGGAAGAGCCGGTTTTCACGATCGAGTTCAAGGATGGAACCATCGCGCCTGAGCGTCTCGAAGTCCCGGCCAACCGCCGGTTCAAGCTGCAATTGCGCAATGATGGCGATACGCCCGCCGAATTCGAAAGCAACGAGTTGCGCAAGGAGAAGGTCCTCGCGCCCAGGACGAACTCGATTCTCGTGTTTCGGACCCTCGACCCCGGCGAATATCCTTTCTTCGACGATTTTCATCCCGATGCGCCGAAGGCGGTCCTGATCGCGAAATGAGGCGCGTGAAAGATTCGCAAAGCCGTTTGCAACGGCATTTGGAGACCGGATTTCATGACGGCTTTTTTGGTTTCCGCCTGGCCCGCCCGGCGCGCGAAGCCCGCGCGAACCTTCTTGCCTCGCATCGAACCGCCGCGCCGGAGTGCTCTATCCCGCTGGCTTAACGCGCTCGGCGAAGGTCTGCGCCGCCACCGGCGCGCAATTCAGTGCGGCCAATGGGCGATCGTTGTCGTGTATCTCGTGCTTGTCGCCGTGCCGGCATTCCTGCCTTTGCCCAGACGGCTTGCGCATATCTGGGACAATCTCACGCTCCTCGCGCAATTCGCCTTCTGGGGTATCTGGTGGCCGTTCGTCCTCCTCAGCATGATCTTGGTCGGCCGCGCGTGGTGCGGGCTCTTCTGTCCCGAAGGTACATTGACCGAGGCGGCAAGCCGGTTCGGCAGGGGTCATGCGATCCCGCGCTGGATCACCTGGAAAGGCTGGCCCTTCGTCGCGTTTGCCCTGACCACGATCTACGGCCAGATGATCAGCGTCTATCAATATCCAAAGCCGGCGCTGCTCATTCTCGGCGGATCGACTTTTGGCGCGATCGTCATCGGCTATCTCTATGGCCGCAACAAACGGGTCTGGTGCCGCTTTCTCTGCCCGGTCAACGGCGTCTTCGGCCTGCTGGCCAAGCTTGCCCCGGTGCATTTCCGCGTCGACCAGGATGCCTGGACCCTGTCGCGTCAATCCGGCAATGCCGGGGTGCGGGCGGTCGATTGCGCGCCGCTCGTCGCGATCAAGACCATGCGCGGCGGCGCCGACTGCCACATGTGCGGCCGTTGCGACGGCTTTCGCGACGCGATCAGCCTGGAGCCGCGCTCGCCCAATCATGAAATCGTGCATGTCGCGGGCGCGGCGCCAAAACCTTGGGAAACCTTGCTCATCGTCTTCGGCCTGATGGGCATTGCGAGCGGCGCTTTCCATTGGAGCGTCAGCCCGTGGTATGTCGCCCTCAAGCAGGCGCTCGCCGGCTGGCTCGTCGATCATCATGTGCTGTGGCCGCTCACGCTGCAGCCGCCGTGGTTTCTCTTGACCGATTATCCAAGCGTCAACGATCAAATGACCTTTCTCGATGGGGCCACGCTTTTGGCCTATATCATGGCGACCGCGATCGCCATCGCCGCGCCGGTCTCTTTATGCCTGTGGCTTGCAGCCCGCACCCTTGGATCGTCGCCGGGGACAAAATTTCATCATTTCGCGCAGACTCTCATTCCCGTGGCCGCGTGCGGGGTTTTTCTTGGGTTGAGCGCCATCACCGTCACCATGCTGCGGACCGAGGGCCTGACGCTCGGATTTGTTGGCCCGTTGCGGGCTCTGTTGCTCGGCGGCGCCGCAATGTGGTCCGTTGCGCTCGCGTGGAAAATTGCGGGCCTTGCCACCGCGAGGGTCTTGCGCCGATTCGCGGCAACAGCCTGTGTCGCTCTTGCCGTCTCGACCGGCGCGGCGAGCTGGGTCGTGTTTTTTTGGGTCTGGCAGTGACCGGGGTGTATAATGATTTTGGGTAGCATTTTAGTTTGAATTTCTGCTTTGCGCCAAAACCCGACATTGGCACCGCGTCCGGAAGCGGACGTTCGAGCGACGGGGAAGCCCCACCTCGCGTCGACGATAATGCGTCCCCCTTACCACGTCGCGCGTATATAAAAGAAGTACCTCAAGGCCCAAGCCCCACGCAAGCATATGATCGTAACGTCGGCGAGCAATCGACGATGGTGACGGCAGCGCCATGAGCGGACGTCCGAACGCCGCGGCTCGTTTCGCCGGTCAGCCGCGATTGATCATGTGCCATATCGAAAAATGATTCCTTGATCGGCATTTAACTAAAAATCGCCGCAATGGTGCTCCAGCAACGCTGCGAAGCTCTTTGTGCATGCGGTTAGCGGGCCGAGACGCTTCCTACGCATTGTTGTGGCTGATCGCGCCTTCTGGCGCCACGGACAACGTTGGCCGAATGGCGCCGCGAATTGAAACGATTTGGAAAGCGAGACGAATGGCACGAGGGTTCGACAGGGGTCTTGATTTCATTCCGTGCGAGCGCGGTTGCTTAGTTCCGGAAGTTTTTTCTCAAACCGTTCCGGGTGCCCTCGCTCTCGCCTTGAGCGCATTGTTTGGCGTCTGGATTCTCTACCTGCGTCCCGCCGCCGCCCCCTATGCCGTTGAAGCGCCGGCGGCCGCCCCCGCGGTAGCCCTCGCCTCGAATCCCTATGGCGGGCTGTTCGACCCGCGATCGACTTCGGGTTCCCCGCCGGTCTCGCTTACGAAAAACTTTTCACTTGAATTAAACCTTAAGCCAGTTCCGCCGGCACCGTCCGCGGCAATCGCGGAGCTGGAAAATGACCAGCCAGCGCCGGCAAGTGCCCGATTCGGCGAGAGCGCACCTTTGCCAGTACCACGTCCGGCCGAGTTAGGATCGCCGGAAAGCCATAGCCCGTTCCCCGCGTCTGGCCGCCGGTTGGCGCAGCAGAACAGAAGAACCGCACCCCCAACCACGCGCGCCGATAATCGCACGTTTTTCGAGAAGCTTTTTGGCGCGTCGCCCCAGCCTTCGGCGCCTATCCTTGCCTATGCGGCGCCGGAAGATGGCGTTCTTGGCAATGCACGAAATCTCACATCCAGCCCGCCGCCCCGCTATGATCGATGGACCGCCATTTACGATGTCGCGGCGCATACCGTCTACTTGCCCAATGGAACGAGATTGGAAGCGCATTCGGGCCTCGGCAATATGTTAGACAATCCACGTTACGTCAACGTACGAATGCGCGGAGCCACGCCTCCGGATGTCTATGAGCTTCAGCCGCGGGAGCAGCGTTTCCACGGAGTCCAAGCGTTGCGTCTCATCCCGGTTGGCGGCGGTGACGTCTATCGGCGGACAGGCCTTCTCGCACACACGTACATGCTCGGCCCGAAGGGTGACTCGTACGGATGTGTGTCCTTCAAGAACTACAACGCATTTTTGCAGGCCTATCAAAATGGCGAGGTTAAACGTCTGGTCGTCGTCGCTCGTCTAAACTAAACGCTTAAACGATCTCGCCGGCGCGAGGGGTGAGAAGGCATCATAGCAACTTACGGCCTGCAACGAATCTGGATCGCCCCCCAACTGAGCATTCGGAGGGCGATGATGTTGGCGCTGTAAAGAGAGCGGATGGCGGGTTTCCGGCTGCAGAACCGATTGCGAATTTCTGAAATGGGTCATGAGCGAAAATTCTAACTGAGGCACGGCCTTGTCTTGCGCTCGTTATGTCTTGCATCCCATGGGGCACGGTTTCTCGCGCAGCGCCGTCGAGGACAGGGGCGAGCGAGGTCCATGCAGAAACGTGAACGCCGGCGGCGCGGCGGCGGCAAGACATGGGGCATCTTTCTCATCGCGGCGATAAGACGCCAACGCTTCCGCCGCGCGCCCGTGCAGCGCAGTCAAGGTAAAACCGGGGCGATCGATAATCGCAATTGGAACAAGCCTTGCGATGTCGCGCCAGTTTTGCCAGCGATCGAACAGACGAAAATTATCCGCCCCCATCAGCCAGACGAAATGCACGCCGGGACAGCGCCGTTTCAAATAGGAGATCGTCTGATAAGTATAAGTGGCGCCAATCGCCGCCTCGAGCGCCGTGATTTTGATGCGCGGATTTTGACTAACCCTACGCGCCGCTTCGACTCGCTTTGCGAGCGGCGCCAATTCCCGCGCATCTTTCAACGGATTGCCAGGGCTCACAAGCCACCAGATGCGATCGAGTTGGAGGCGGCGCAGCACGAGAAGGCTCGCCTCTCTATGTCCATCGTGCGGCGGATTGAAACTGCCGCCTAACAAGCCAACGCGCAGGCCAGGCACGAAGGGCGGCGGTTTGGCGGACGGTACGAAACTCAAAGGCGAATCTGCCCGTTGCCGCGAACGCGATATTTGAATGAGGTCAGCTGCTCTAGTCCCACCGGGCCGCGCGCGTGCATTCGGCCCGTCGCGATGCCGATCTCGGCGCCAAACCCAAATTCGCCGCCGTCGGCGAATTGCGTCGAGGCATTGTGCATCACAATGGCCGAATCCACCTCTCTCAAGAACCGCTCCGCCGATGCTCGATTTTCGGTGACGATGCAATCGGTATGATGCGAACCAAAGGTTTCAATATGCGCGATGGCAGAATCGAGGCCTTCCACCACACGCACGGAAATGATCGCATCGAGATATTCGGCGGTCCAATCCGCCTCGCTCGCTTGCGTGACGCGCGGGTCGGCGGCGAGAGTGGTTGCATCCCCCCGCACAGCGCAGCCGGCATCGAGCAGCATTTTGACGAGCGGCGCGAGATGCGTGCGCGCGCAGGCGCGATCGACGAGCAAAGTCTCGGCCGCGCCGCAAATGCCAGTGCGCCGGAGCTTCGCGTTGAAAACGATTGCTTCCGCCTTTTTCAGGTCGGCATCGCGATCGACGAAGACATGCACGATGCCTTCGAGATGCGCGAAGACCGGGACTCTTGCCTCGGCTTGAACACGGGCGACGAGGCTTTTGCCGCCGCGCGGCACGATCACGTCGAGATTGCCGTTCAGTCCCGCGAGCATCTCGCCGACCGCCGCGCGGTCCTTTATCGGCACGAGGGTTATCGCGTCGCTAGGCAGACCGGCGTCGCTAAGGCCCGCGGCGAGACACTCATGGATGCACCTAGCAGAAAAAAAGCCTTCCGAGCCGCCGCGCAGGATTGCCGCATTGCCGGCCTTAAGGCAGAGCGCGCCGGCGTCCGCCGTCACCGCCGGGCGGCTTTCATAAATGACGCCGATAACGCCGAGCGGGGTTGCGACCCGCTCGATCGAAAGCCCGTTCGGCCGCTCGAACCGCGCGACCACGCGGCCGACGGGATCGGGAAGAGCGGCGATGGCGTCGAGACCGCTCGCCATGCCCTCGACGCGGGAGCTATCGAGAGCCAGCCGGTCGAGGAAGGCGGGCGTCGTGCCGCTGGCCTTGGCGGACGCCATGTCGTGCCCGTTGGCGGCCAGGACGTCTCTCTCTCGCGCGCGTATTGTCGCGGCGGCGTGGCGCAGGGCGCGGTTCTTTGTCCCGGTCGAAGCGAGCGAAAGCGCATGCGCGGCGGCGCGGGCCGCGCGCCCGATCCCGGCCATCACGTTAGCGGCATCGGCTTCGCCGTTGCGATCTTCCGAGCGTTTAAGACTTTCCATTCGTAACCCGCGCCGTTGCGGCAAATCGGCCGCCGGCGACGACCATGTCGTCGCGATGAACAATCGCCGCGCGCCCCGGAGTGCCGAGCAAGCTCAAGATATCCTGCGAATTGCGCCCGGCGATCAAGACGGCCTCGCTCGCGTCGTAGCCGACAAGACCGCGCCCGATCTCGGCCGCGCGGGGATCGCGAATTAAGACGCAATCGCCGCTCGTGAAATTACCCTCGACCCGCGTCACGCCGGCGGGCAACAGGCTCTTGCCGTTCGCGATGGCCTTTGCTGCTCCGGCATCGACATGCAAGGCGCCGCGTGGCTCCAGCGAACCGGCGATCCATTTTTTTCGCGCGGTGACCGGATTGGAGCCGGTCAGGAACCAGGTGCAAGGCACCGAAGCATTGAGGCGTGACACGGGATGCGCGACCCTTCCGTCGGCGATCAGCATATGGGTGCCGCCGGTCGTCGCGATTTTCGCCGCCTCGATCTTGGTGCGCATGCCGCCGCGCGACAGCGGCGAGGCGCCGCGGCCGGCCATCGCCTCGATCGTTTCGTCCACGCGCGCAACCACCGGAACAAGCTCGGCCGCGGGGTTTTCCGCCGGCGGCGCGGTGTAAAGCCCAGGCACATCGGAGAGCAGAATCAAGAGATCCGCGCTCGCCATGGTCGCGACGCGGGCGGCCAAGCGATCGTTGTCGCCGTAGCGTATTTCGTTTGTCGCGACCGTATCGTTCTCGTTGATGACCGGCACGGCGCGGAGATCGAGGAGGCGGCCAATCGTCGCTCTTGCGTTCAGATAGCGCTGGCGCTCCTCGGTGTCGCCGAGCGTGACCAGAATTTGCCCGGCGGTGATGTTCCTGTCCGCGAGCACCTCCGCCCAAATTCGCGCCAAGGCGATCTGGCCCACGGCGGCTGCGGCCTGGCTGTCCTCGAGTTTCAAGTCGCGTCCGGGCAAGCCCAGCACGGTGCGCCCGAGCGCGATAGAGCCGGACGAAACGACGAGGAGATCGGTGCCTTGCGCGTGCAAATCCGCGATGTCCTGGGCGAGCGAGACGAGCCAGCTTCGCTTGACGCAGCCTTGTTCGCGATCGATCAGCAAGGACGAGCCAACCTTGATGACGATGCGGCGGAAGGTTTTGAGGCTCGGCAACGCGGCGGAAGGCGCCGCCGCCGCTTGGTTTGCCGCGCTCAAGGGTGCCACTCCGCGATGGCGCCCGGCCGAATCGTCTTGGCGTTCTGGGTCTCGTCGTCGATAATCGTTAATAGCCGGCGCAAGGTTTCGCGCATGTTGGTGCCAGCGACCGCCGAAAGCCGCAGCGGCGTTTGCTTGGCGGCACGTTTTAGCCGCAACGCCTGAGCTTGCAGCGTGGCTCGATCGACACTGTCGATCTTGGAGAGCGCCACGATCTCAGGCTTTTCCGCGAGACCGCCGCCATAGGCGTCGAGTTCGCGGCGGACGGTTTTATAGGCCTTGCCCGCATGGCCGGTTCCGGCATCGACAAGGTGGAGAAGCACGCGGCAGCGCTCGACGTGGCCCAAAAACCTGTCGCCAAGCCCATGGCCGTCGTGCGCCCCTTCGATGAGGCCCGGAATATCGGCGACAACAAATTCCCGCCCGTCGCAAGCGGCGGCGCCTAGCTGCGGATGCAGGGTGGTGAAAGGATAATCGGCGATCCTAGGCCTTGCCGCGCTGACCGTCGCAAGGAAAGTCGATTTGCCGGCGTTGGGCAAGCCGACGATCCCAGCGTCGGCAATGAGTTTCAATCGCAGCAGGATAACGCGCTCTTCGCCGTTCTGGCCCGGATTGGCGTGGCGCGGGGCCTGATTGGTCGAGGTCTTGAAGCGGGTATTGCCGAAGCCGCCATTGCCGCCCCGCGCGAGAGGGACGCGTTGCCCGATTTCGGTTAAATCGGCAAGCAGAACCTCGCCCTCTTCATCGAAAATCTGGGTTCCCGCAGGGACCTTCAGAACCGCATCGGCGCCCTTGCCGCCGGCGCGGTTCTTGCCCATGCCGTGCATTCCGGTGGCCGCCTTGAAGTGCTGCTGGTAGCGATAATCGACCAAGGTATTGAGGCCAGCGGCGCATTCGGCGATGACGTCGCCGCCGCGCCCGCCGTCGCCGCCATCTGGGCCGCCGAATTCGATAAATTTCTCACGCCGGAACGACAGGCAACCGGCGCCGCCGTCGCCTGAACGAATATGGACTCTGGCCGAATCGAGAAATTTCATGGCAAACCCTAGCCTTGAATCTGAACTTTGGCGCGCGGACCGGGGCAAGAGGGATCATGACAGAACCGAAATAGCCGATCAACTTCTTAAAATTCCGCCTTCATTCCAGTCGCCGGGCATTGCAGTGGGTTTACGACATGGTGACGCGGAAGCACCCGCGGAACGCGCGCCGCCCTCGCGGGCAACCGGCAAGTGTCCTGTTCAAATACAAAATCATCCATGCTAACGATGGGGACCGTGCCCACCTTGAACGAAATCGGGCACCGACACCGTCATTCCTGTCGCGAGCGCCGCCCGCAATCTTGCGCAAGTCCCGTCCCGAGGAATAGTCTTTCTTGCGTTTCAGCCGGAGTCGTTCTCATGCGATCGACGATGCGCTATTTGGGTTTGATTGTTTGCCTCCTGTGGCTTTCTCCGGTTGAAGCCGCGACCTGCCGCGATCCGGCGGGGTTCGACGCTTGGCTCGCGGGCTTCAAGAGGGAGGCCGCGGCCAATGGCATTTCGCCATCGGCGATCGGCGCGCTCGATGGCGTCTCCTACGATCCGGGAATCGTCGCGAAGGATCATGGCCAGCGTGTCTTCCGGCAGAGTTTCGAGCAGTTTTCGGGCCGCATGGTCAATTCCTATCGCCTTCACAAAGGCCACGCGCTAATGAAACAATATGCCGCGACCTTTGACCGGATCGAGCAGGCCTATGGCGTGCCCGCCCCGGTGATCGTCGCGATCTGGGGGCTCGAGACCGATTTCGGCGCGGTCTCCGGCAACACGCCGACATTGCGCGCGCTGGCGACGCTTGCTTACGATTGCCGCCGCTCCGACATGTTCCAGGCGGAACTCATGGACGCCTTGCGGCTCGTTCAGCGCGGCGACCTGTCTCCCAGCGCGCGCGGCGCGTGGGCCGGCGAGGTCGGCCAGACCCAATTCATGCCTTCGTCCTATCTTAAATTCGCGGTCGATTTCGACGGCAACGGCCGCCGCGACCTCATCCATAGCGTGCCCGACGTTTTGGCCTCGACCGCGAATTTCCTTCAGAGCTATGGCTGGCAGCGTGGCGCCGCCTGGACGCCAGGATCTTCCAATTTCGCCGTCATCAAGGAATGGAACAAGGCCGACGTCTATGCGCGGACGATCGCCTATTTCGCGACGAGGCTCGCCGGCGGCGAGTAAATGACATCGACCCGCGAATGCGGCCGAAAGTCGCCATCCATCCGCTTTTTTCTCGCCGCGCTCAAGACAGACTCGACGAGAGAATTGCAAACGGCTATGAAAAGGCGTCACGTCAAGCCGCCGACGGGGTGAACAACGGCACCCACAAAGAACACTTGACGGCATCCCCATCGCGCAGGAGAAAACAATCTCCCCGCTCGCACCGCCGGCGGCATTCGCGGCGCAAAACAAGGTTCCGTCCTGTCTTCCCAAGGCCATGCCCGCGGCCGGCGCAGCTCCCCTTCCATATTAAAAGCGAGGATTTACCCATGCATCTTAGCAAGCGCGTGTTCGCGGAATTTCTCGGTACTTTTTGGCTCGTGTTTGGCGGCTGCGGCAGCGCGGTCATTGCCGCCGCCTATCCTCAACTGGGGATCGGTTTTCTCGGCGTCGCGCTCGCCTTCGGCCTCACCGTGGTGACGATGGCCTATGCGGTCGGAAATATTTCCGGCGCTTATTTCAACCCAGCGCTCACGATCGGCGCGTGGACCGGAGGGCGGATTCCTTTCCTCGACGTCGTTTTCTACGTCGTGTTCCAGGTTGCCGGGGCGATCGCCGCGGCGGCGGTGCTCAAAGTCGTGGCGGAAGGCCAACCCGGTTTTGTTCTTGGCGGTTTCGCCTCGAACGGCTTCGGAGATTTGAGCCCCGGTCATTACAATCTTGTTTCCTGCGCCATCGCGGAAGTCGTTCTGACTTT
>JBATYB010000299.1:0-8925 GCA_049673825.1 Methylocella sp.
GGCATCGGCCCTGCGCAAGGCACCCGCCGCCACGGCGATGGCTCCGGCCGGCCTTTCCCCGGCGCAAAAACCGTCCCCGGCCGAGGACGAGGAAGTCCCGCACCTGATTCGCCGTCCGGGAATGCCGGTGAAGACCGCTATTCCACGCCCTGTCCGGGGCGCCGGGGGAAAAAGCCGCGGCCGCCTGACGGTCGCCAATGTCACCGGGGAAGAAGAAGAGCGGACCAGGTCCGTTGCCGCGTTCCGCCGCCGCGTTCAACGGCTCAAGGGTCATGTCAACGAGGCCAAGGAAAAGCTCGCGCGCGAAGTGATCTTGCCCGAGACAATAACGATCCAGGAACTCGCCAGCCGCATGTCGGAGCGTGGCGTCGATGTCATCAAGCTTCTGATGAAGCAGGGCCAGATGGCGAAAATCACCGACGTGATCGATGCCGACACGGCGCAGCTCATCGCCGAGGAGCTCGGTCACACCGTGAAACGGGTCGCCGAGGCCGATGTCGAGGAAGGGCTCTTCGATGCGCCGGACACCGGCGAACATCTTGTGCCGCGCCCTCCGGTCGTGACGATCATGGGTCATGTCGATCATGGCAAGACTTCGCTGCTCGACGCGATCCGTCACGCCAATGTCGTCTCCGGGGAGGCCGGCGGCATCACCCAGCACATTGGCGCCTATCAGATCGTCGCGCCGAACGGCTCGAAGGTAACGTTCATCGACACCCCCGGTCACGCGGCATTCACCGCGATGCGCGCGCGCGGCGCCAAGGTCACGGACATCGTCGTTCTCGTCGTCGCCGCGGACGATGGCGTCATGCCGCAGACCGCGGAAGCGATCGCCCATGCGCGCGCCGCCAAGGTCCCGATGATCGTGGCGATCAACAAGATCGACAAGCCGGACGCCAAACCGGAGCGCGTGCGCAGCGAGTTGCTGCAACATGAGGTGCAGGTCGAATCGCTCGGCGGCGAAACGCTTGAGGTCGAAGTTTCGGCGACCAAGAACATCAATCTCGACAAGCTGCTCGATCTGATCGCGCTGCAAGCCGAACTGCTCAACTTGCAAGCCAATCCGGCGCGCCCAACCGAGGGAACCGTCATTGAGGCGCGTCTCGACAAGGGCCGCGGGCCGGTGGCGACCGTGCTGGTCCAACGCGGGACGCTCAAGGTGGGCGATCTCATCGTCGGCGGCTCGCAATGGGGCCGCGTGCGCGCCCTTCTCGACGACAAGGGCGAGACGAGACAGGACGCCGGTCCCTCGATGCCGGTCGAGGTTTTGGGCTTTTCCGGGTCGCCCGAAGCCGGCGATCGCGTCGCCGTCGTCGAAACCGAAGCGAGAGCGCGTGAAATCACCGAATATCGCGAGCGGCAGAGGCGCGAGAAGGCGGCCGCGCGGGGCAATTTGGCGCGCGGATCGCTGTCGGAGATGATGAGCCAGTTGAAGACGACTGGCCGCAAGGAGTTCCCGCTCGTCATCAAGGGCGACGTTCAGGGCTCGGTCGAGGCGATCGTCGCGACGCTCGAAAAGCTCAATACCGAGGAAGTCGCGGCGCGCGTGATCCATGCGGGCGCCGGCGGGATCACCGAATCCGACATAACCTTGGCCGAAGCCTCAGGAGGGGCGGTGATTGGCTTCAATGTGCGCGCGCACAAGGAGGCCCGCGCGTTGGCCGAACAGTCGGGCATTGAGATCCGCTATTACAATATCATCTATAATCTCATCGATGACGTGAAAGCGGCAATGTCCGGTCTCCTCGCGCCGACCCTGCGCGAGGAAATGCTTGGCAATGCCCAAATCCTGGAAGTCTTCACGATTTCCAAGGTGGGCAAGGTCGCGGGCTGCCGGGTCACGGACGGCACGGTCCAGCGCGGCGCCCATGTGCGGCTCATCCGCGACAATGTCGTGGTGCATGAAGGCAAGCTCTCGACCCTGAAGCGCTTCAAGGACGAGGTCAAGGAAGTGCAGGCCGGGCAGGAATGTGGCATGGCATTCGAGAATTACCAGGACATGCGGATCGGCGATGTCATCGAATGCTATACCGTGCAGGAGATCAAGCGCTCGCTGTGAAAGGGGGAGGTCGAGCTCGCAGGGAACAAGCCACTGGATCCGGGCCGTTCGAACGGTTGATCGCGTCGCGAGGTAACGAACCACCCACGGGTTGAGCGGCAAGATAAGCCGGAGTTCCCATGTCCAGAGTTCACCAACGGCAGGGCGGCGAGCCTTCGCAGCGGATGCTGCGCGTGGCCGAGCTTATCCGCCATACCATGGCCGAGCTCTTGGTTCGTTCGGCGATCGGCGATCCGGTTCTCGAAAGCCTGTCGATAACGATTCCGGAAGTGCGCATGAGCCCCGATCTAAAGCTCGCCACGATTTTTGTCATGCCGCTCGGCGGCACGAGGGTCGCGGATGTCCTAGCCGCGCTCGACCGGCACAAGAAAGTCTTGCGCGGCGAGATCGCTCGCCGCATAGACCTAAGATTCGCCCCCGATATTCGCTTCAAGGCGGACCCGAGTTTCGAGTATGGCGCCAAGATCGACGCTTTGCTCGAATCGCCCGAGGTAAAACGCGATTTGAGCAAAAAACGGGACAAGCCGGAATGAAGGTCCGCGGATCGGCGCGAAACGACGTTCATGGCTGGGTCGTGCTCGACAAACCGGCCGGCATGGCCTCGACCCATGCGGTATCCCGGCTAAAGCGCATCTTCAACGCCAAGAAGGCTGGACACGCCGGAACGCTCGACCCGCTCGCCACGGGGGTTTTGCCGGTCGCTTTTGGCGAGGCGACAAAAACGGTGCCTTTCGTTCAAGACGGCGAAAAAGTCTATCGCTTTACGGTGTGTTGGGGCACTGAGACGGACACCGGCGATTCCGACGGCAAGGTTGCCGCTCATTCGAACGCGCGGCCCGCCGCCGCCGGCATCCTTGCGCAGTTGCCGCGGTTTACCGGAACGATCCAACAACTGCCGCCGTCCTATTCGGCGATCAAGATCAATGGCGAGCGCGCCTACGATCTGGCGCGTGGTGGCCAGGCGCCGGTGTTGTCCCCGCGTTCGGTGACGATTTACGCGCTCGATCTCATTGACGCCGGGCGTGACGAGGCGGTGTTCGAAGCCCGCTGCGGCAAGGGAACCTACGTGCGCGCGATCGCCCGCGACCTCGGCAGGAGCCTTGGCTGTTACGGCCATGTCAGCGCGTTGCGGCGCACGCGGGTCGGGCCATTCCGCGACCCGGACGCGGTGACTTTGCCGGAGTTGCAGGATCCCGCCTCCCGCGCAAAGGCCTTGCGCCGCGTCGAGGCGGGCCTCATGGAAGTGCCGCGGGTCGCGGTCGATTCCAGCGTCGCGGCCAAACTCCGGCGAGGCCAGTCCATCCTTCTGCGCGGCCATGACGCGCCGTTTGATGGCTTCGCCTATGCCGCCTGTCGCGGCGTGGTCGTCGCCGTCGGCGCGGTCGAGAAGGGAGAATTAATTCCAGGCCGCGTGTTCAATCTGCCTCTTTGAATTGGCCTTCAAGATCGCTCTTCGCCGAGCATGGCTTCGAGCGTCGCGCGTTCGGCTTCCGACAAGCTATTTGCCGGGGCGAGGCTCTTTTGCCGGCGCCGGGCAACAATTATGATGCAGCCGCCGGCGAGAAGGATAAGGAAGGGCGCGCCCCAAAGCAGCCAGGTTTCAAGCTTGAAGGGCGGCTTCAGCAATATGAAATCGCCATAACGGAGGACCAGGAAGGCGCGAATTTGATCGTCGCTGTCGCCTGCCTGAAGCCGCTCGCGGACAAGAACGCGCAGATCGTGGGCAAGGTCGGCGTGGGATTCGTCGATCGATTCGTTCTGGCAAACCATGCAGCGCAACTGCGTGGAAAGCGCGCGTGCTCTTGCTTCAAGCCTCGGGTCCGTCATGATCTCGTCGGGCTGAACCGCCCTCGCGGCGAGCGGCGCCAGCAAAAGCAGACAAGTCAGGAAGGCGCCGCGCGCAAAGATCTTCATATTCATTCCGCCGGTTGCGGGCGCGGCGCTTGCGCCTTGCGGGCGCGGCGCGCGATGCCGACCCTGAAGCTCAGGTCGCTGAGCGACAGGCATCCGCCGAAAGCCATGACCAAGGCGCCGATCCAGATCAAGGCGACCAGCGGCTTCCAGAAAATCCTTGCGTTGACGGTGCCGTTGGCCGCGACATCGGCGATGCTCATATAGACTTGGCCAAGGCCAAGGGTCGCGATGCCCGCCTCCGACCGGTTCATGCGGCGGGCGGGATAAAAGCGCGTGGCGGGTTCAATCGTCGCGACTAGCGCGCCCTTGGAACGGATCAACGTGTGGCCGGCGAGTTCGGAATAGTTCGGGCCATTGCGCGGCACGACGCTCTCGAAGGTCAGTTGGTAAGGGCCGATTTCGACCGCCTCTCCAGGCTTCAATGCCGTAATCTTCTCGACGCCCCAGCCGGTCGCGGCAAGACCAAGCAGGGTCACTCCGAGCCCGGCATGCGCGAAAGCCGTGCCGAACGCATGGCGCGGCAAGCCGCGCGCACGTTGGCTCACCATGTCGGCGGAGGCGCCGCCGCCGAAAAGACGCCGGCCGAGATCGACGAAAGAGCCGAGGATCACATAAACCGCGACACCGGACAGGATTACGCTGACCGCGGGGCCGCCGCGCCATGCCGCAAGAACCGCCATGAAAATGAGCCCCGCCCCGAACGCCACGGCGAGCCTTTGCGCGACGCCGGCGAGATCGCCGCGTTTCCACGGCAGCAACTGGCCAAACGGCATCAGGATAAACAGCGGGATGAACAAAGGGACGAAAGTCAGATTGAAGAAAGGCGGTCCGACCGAGATTTTTTCGCCGCTCACCGCTTCGAGCGCCAGCGGATAGAGGGTGCCGACGAAAACCGTGGCGCAGCAGGTGGTCAAAAGCAGATTGTTGAGGACGAGGGCGCCCTCGCGCGAGACGGGCGCGAAGAGCCCGCCTTGTTGCAGCCCGCCCGCGCGCAGAGCGAAGAGAGCAAGCGATCCGCCGATGAAGACCACCAAAATGAGGAGGATAAAAACCCCCCGCGTGGGATCGCTCGCGAAGGCATGCACCGACGTCAAGACGCCGGAGCGAACCAAAAAGGTTCCGACAAGCGACAGGGAAAAGGCGAGGATCGCAAGGAAGATCGTCCAGATTTTGAGGGCTTCCCGCTTTTCCATCACCGCCGTGCAATGCAACAGCGCGGTGGCCGCGAGCCAGGGCATCAGCGAGGCGTTCTCGACCGGATCCCAGAACCAGAAACCGCCCCAGCCAAGCGTGTAATAGGCCCAGTAGGAGCCCATCGCTATGCCAAGGGTCAGCGATATCCAGGCGATCAGCGTCCAAGGCCGCACGAAACGCGCGAAGACCGCATCGATGCGGCCCGCAATCAAAGCCGCCGCCGCGAAGGAATAGGTGATCGAAAGTCCGACATAGCCGAGATAAAGCAGCGGCGGGTGGATGGCGAGGCCAGGATCCTGAAGGAGCGGGTTCAAATCATTGCCCTCCGCCGGCGCCACGGCGACGCGCGCGAAGGGATTCGATGTTAGGAGAATAAACAGAATGAATGCGGCGGCGATCCAGGATTGCACGGCGAGCACATTCGCGCGCATGTCTTCCGGCATCGATCGCGAAAACAGAGCGACCGCCGCGGCGAACAGCGAAAGCACCAAGACCCACAAAAGCATCGAGCCCTCGTGATTGCCCCAGACGCCGGTGATTTTATAAATCAAGGGCTTGGCGGAATGCGAGTTCTCGACGACATTGACAAGCGAGAAATCGGAGACCACGTGGGCCATCGTCAAGGCGAAATAGGCGTAGGCCACGAGGCCGAAGCCCATCAGCGCGACCGGAGGCGCTACGGCCATCAGCCGCCGGTCGCGCGCGGCGCTGCCCCACACCGGCAACACGGAATTGACGAGCGCGAGCGCCAAGGCGAGCACAAGCGCGTAATGGCCGGTTTCGACAATCACGCGCGCCTCCTTGGCAAAATCCCGGCCTTCGTCCTCACCAGCGCATCCTCATTTGTCCATGCTTGCCGCTTCCGCGCCTTCCCGCCAGACTCCTTGTTTCTTCAACGCGTCGGCGACGTCGCGCGGCATGTAGCGCTCATCGTGCTTGGCAAGAATGCTGTCGGCGTGAAAGAGTTTGTCCTGACCAAGCGTTCCCTCGGCGACGACCCCTTGTCCTTCCCGGAAGAGGTCGGGCAACAGTCCCGTGTAAGTGACTTCAACCTCTTGTTTGGTGTCGGTGACCGCAAAGCGCACCGTCCGGTTGCCCTCGTGGACAAGCGAGCCCTGTCTCACGAGCCCGCCGATGCGCAGCCGTTGCCCGGCGCGCGGCGCTTTTTGGGCAAGCTCGCTCGGCCCATAGAAAAAAACGATATTGTCGCGCAACGCCAAAAGGACGAGTCCCAGGGCGAGGCTGAGCGCGGCGAGCGCGGCGGAGATCAAAGCGAGACGGCGTTTTCGGCGCGTCATGATTAACACTAACCTTCCAGACCGAGTTCCCGCGCGAGCGCCTCGATGCGCGCGATCGCGCTTGGATCGCCCGCGAGACTGCGCTTTGCATCGATCAACGCCGCGCGCGCCTTGCCCGGCTCGTGGAGCACCGTATAGGAGCGAACAAGGCGAAGCCAGCCTTCAAGATCGTGCCCATTTTGCGCCAGGCGCGAGGCGAGCCCCTCCACCATGCCGCGAATGGCGTTCATCCGCCCGGCTTCCGGTAGCGCCTCGATCTTGGCCGCCAAGCCATCTTGCGTCGTCTCATGCCCGGCGCCGAGCGCCGCTAGTCTTTCGCGCAGCGCTTGTGCCCAAGGCGCGTCTCGAGGCGCTTCGGCGACAAGCCTGCTCCAGATTTCCCTGGCACGCGCCTCGTCCCCTTCTTGCTCGGCTGCGAGCCCGAGAAAAAAGCGGGGCTCGGCGGCCGAGGGGTCTTTCGCCGCCGCCGCTTCGAAGGATTGTTTGGCTTCCGGCGTCACCGCGCCGTTGGCGGCGGCAACCAGCGCTTCCCCGTAAAGCGCATGCCGGGCCGGCGTCTCGCCAAGCAGGCGCAATGCCGCGCGCGCGGCATTCACGGCTTCGCCGGCGCGGCCCATCCGGAGATAAACCGGCGCCAAAACCTCATAGCCGCGCCCATCGTCCGGATGTTGTGCAAGATGCGCTTCGATCTTGGCGATCGCAGCCGCCAAATCCATGCGCGCGGGCGAAGCGTCGAGCCGCGCCGCGAGCGGTGCATCGGGCATATCCGGGTGGCCGATGGCTGCATAAAGCGAAAGCGCCAGAACGGGAACGAAAATGGCGACGCCCACTGAAGCGACCCGGGCCCTGCTCCGCTCCGCCGCCGGCGGCGGTTCAATCGCGGCGTCCGCGGCGATCAGGCGGCGGCCCGCTTCGGCCTTGGCGCCTTGCGCATCTTTCGGCGCCAGGAGGCGTTGCGCCTCGTCCCTTTCAATCTCGGCGAGTTGGGCCTTGTAGAGTGCGATGCCGGTTTCGCGGCTGGTAAATCCGCGCGGAGTTTTGGCAAGCGGCCATACGATGCTTAGCACCGCGGCGGCGGTAAATACGGCGAAAATCAACCATAACATGGAGCCTTAATAGTGATTGGCCGCGCCGTTGCAAGGCTCATCGCGTCACAAATAATTGCCATCGCGGCGGGCAGTTTTGACGGCTTTTGCGTTGCGGCGAGAACGGCTTGGCGAACCTGCGAGACACGCGGCAAGCTCGACTCGTGATGGGCCGGATCGTTTCTGGCAGATTCCACCAAATTGGTATTAGGTAAAATTACCTGACGGCGTTATCCTCCCAGCCAAATTCTTCCGCTTGACGAACGGAGTTTTGGGTGGAGCAAACACACGAGCTTTTGCAAAAATGGGATGACCGGGCGCGCCGCCAGTATCCGCGCATGGAGATTTCTGGCGAAGGGCTGATGCTTGGCGCCGGAACGGTGCTTGCCGGAATGGCGAAAGACGAACGCGGGCGCCCGCGCCTCGCCCTCGACGACGAGCCACGCGCCTTGGCGCTGCTCGCGACGGCCTATGAGCGGCCGGTGGAGGCTTGCGTTGTCGCCAAGCTTCGGCGCGCCTGCGAGCGCTGGACTGAGGGCGAGAAAGCCCTCGCCCATATTCATTTGGCCCACGCCGGCCTGCCGCCCTGCGGCCCGGATTAGGCGCTGCGTCTCTTCGTGGCGGACGAACTCATCGAAGCCGGGGCCACGCCCCGGACTCTGATGAAGGCGCAAGGTTTTGATCCCGCGCCGCTCGCTTTATTGAAAGCCAATTTCAATCAGGCGCAGCCCCGTTGGGCCGCTGGCAGTGGGCGCGACAGCGGACGGTGGTCGGGTGGCGCGAGCATTGATACTGCGGGGATAAAAGAGTTCATCGCCCGCCTGCTGCTTGAAGCCGCGCGCCGGGCCGCCCGCGCGTTGTTGCGCCCATCTAAACCCAAACCGCCAACGCCAGAGAGCGGCCAACTTGAAAGCAAGCCGGCGCAGGCACCCCTAACATCAACGCCGAAATCGAGCCTGGTAGGGAACAACGCTAAGATAGGTTCTGGTGGAATCAAGACTGATTTACCAGGTGGGTTAGATGAGGCCAAGGACGTGTTTCAACGTCTAACGAAGGGGCAGACAATAGGTGCACCAATCGTTGATAAGGGAACAACCATGATCCGGGCATCCGATGGGACACAGCTCCGCATAAATGCAAACGGAGCTGTTAGAATCGATCGTCCCATCGACATTGATGGCCAAAAAATTGAAACCATCCATTTCAACAGGCAGTAGGTGATCACATGTATATCGATCGCGATCCAATACTACAAGAAATTGTAGATAACTTTACGCCTCGTTGGTCGGAGGTCAGAGCCAAGACAACAGGCTTGGCTAAGAAAGCTGAGAACACATTTATTAGCAATGCAATTATGTTAGTTGGAACTCCGTCA
>JBATYB010000300.1:0-1913 GCA_049673825.1 Methylocella sp.
GCATCGGGGTTCAGGCCACTCCTTGGCGAGCCGGGCGACCATGGCGCCGATCGCCGCCGCGGCGGCGGCGACCTTTGCCGCGTCCTTGCCGCGAACCACGATCTCATTGTGAAAGCCGCCGTCGCGGAAAGCGGGATAAGAGCCGATCGAAAGCTCCGGGTTGGCGGCGGCGAGATCGCCGAGCGCGGCCGCGTAGGCTCCCTCGAACAGACCCCCCGCCGGAATTGTCTCGGCGATCGTCGGAGTGCCGGTCGCGAGCTTCGGCGCGACATCGTCGAGCATGGCTTGCATGATCGCGGGAACTCCCGCCATGACGATGACATTGGCGATCCAAAAGCCGGGCGCCGCCGATATCTTGTTCTCGATAAGGCCGGCGCCTTGCGGAATGCGCGCCATCCTCCGGCGCGCTTCGTTCAGATCCCCCGGCTTGATTCGCTCGAGCAGAAGGTTTATCGCACGCGGATCTTCCGAAATTCCGACGCCGAGCGCGGCGGCCACCGCGCCGGCGGTTACGTCGTCATGGGTCGGGCCGATGCCCCCGGTCGCGAAGAGATAATCGTAACGCGCGCGCAGCGCATTGACCGCCGCGGCAATCTCGGCCGTCACATCCGGAACGACGCGCACCTCGCGCAGATCGATGCCGATCTTGGTCAGGTAATCCGCGATATAACCGATGTTCTGGTCCTTGGTGCGCCCGGAAAGGATCTCGTCGCCGATGACGAGGAGCGCCGCCGTCACGGATGCAGCTTGCGTCATGGCCGTTCCCCAAGACGCATGCTAGCATGTAAGGGAACGGAATTCGACTTGTTTGAAGCGCAAGCTGCCCGCGACGGCTAAAAAGCCGCGGGACCTTCGGCAGTTCCTGTTTGAGAGGACATGATGGCGGAGTTAGCGGTTGTGATCGACGGCCGGGTCTACCGGGTGGCCTGCGACGAAGGCGAGGAAGTCCGTCTCGGCGATCTCGCGCAATTGGTCGATGCCAAGATTTCCGCGCTGCGGCAGCGGTTCGGCGAGATCGGCGACCAGCGTCTCATCATCATGGCGGCGATCACCCTCGCCGACGAGCGGACGGAGGCGAACACCCGCGTCCGCGAGCTCGAAGCCGAACTCGCGCGGCTGAAGGATCCTTCGACCCCAGCCCCTGACTGGGCCGAGCAAGTTGCGGTTTTGCTGAGCGAGGCGGCGCGGCGGATCGAGCATGTGGCGCAGGATCTGAATGATTCCAGCCGCGAGTAGACGTGCGACGTGAAGATGGGGCGCGGGCCGAACTTCACCGCGCGCCAGCAGCGCGAGACGATCAAACGCCACGACGCGGCGAGCCGGTGCGCGAGATCGCGCTCTCGCCTTTGATTTTGGCGATGCCGCCCAGATGCGCTCGGATCGCCACGCCGGGCGCGGCTGGGACCAAAAAGGCGATACGCCGCGTGGTTGAAACCGCGCGCGCGGCCATAGCCGGCTCGGACCCACGCAAAAGGGCGGCGTTAACGGCGCGGGGTTGATCGCGTTTGTGCAGCGATCGATTGCCGGCGGCAAGCGCGAAATCTTCTCGTTCGCCGATCGCGGACCGGCCCGCATCGCCAGAAAACCCAGGGCGTTTGTTGAAAGCCAAAAGCGAAAGTCGCGCCTCTTTTATTTGCCTCCCTAAGCGCCCGATCGCAACCCCGGTCACTTTGACGAGGGTTGCGCGGGGCTATCGAAGCGGCGAACCGAGCCGCTCAGCGTTCCGGCTAAGACGTCGAGGTATCATCGCGGCGCGCACGATGTCCTGAAGCTCGAAATATCTCGACCAGTCGCGGGCGATGTAAGCCTCGGAAATGAACGTGACCCCATATTCGTGCCATCTCGAAGTCAGATGGCCGTGCTGAAGCAGGACGCAGAAGCCGGGTCCGGCATCGGACGCCGCGAGCGCCCTC
>JBATYB010000301.1:0-3668 GCA_049673825.1 Methylocella sp.
ACGTTGGCGGCACCGCGCGCGGCTTCTGCTCCGATCGCGAGATCGCCGAGGCGGTTTTTTTCGGCGAGACGCCGCGCGGCGGGAGTAGGGGCCTCGGCGGCTTGCGTGAAACCGTCCCAGCGCCACAGATCTCCTTCCTTCGAAACCAGCCTTTGGCCGGGTTTCAGCAATGTCCGCAAGGCGGTTCCCTCGGCCCGCGGGACAACCCCGATCTGGTTCAGCCGCCGCGCGAGAGGAGCTGGCGCCGTGACGAGCCGCGAGAGCGCTTCGACGCCAGGCGGCAAGGCGGGGTCGTCCGCGGCATCGGTCCGGGCCCAATGCGCGGGCGACGCCGGATTGGTCGAGGCGTCGAGATCGTCGCCGAGCGCCGCGCCGAGCGCCGCCTCATAGCCTTTCGCGACGCTGATCTCCTCGGTGACCGAAGGCCAAAAGCCGGCGGTTCCGGCGTTCAGCAATTTGGATAATGTTGCGACTTGGGTTTCGAGAGTTTGCGCCTTGCGCTCGGCGTCGGCCAGCGGAGCCCGGGTTTTTAATTCTTCGGCCCCGGCCTCGGCATGGCGGGCCTCGGCGAAGGCCAGTTCGTCTTCGTGCGCCTTGGCCGCCGCGATGGCTTCGTCGAGCGCTGCCTCCGAGAGCCCGAAACTCGCGCCGTCCGTGGAACCGGAATCGAGCGCGCCGCGTTCGCCCCTCACCGTTTCGACTTCGGCTTCGAGCCGCGCCGCGCGGGCTGCTTCTTCCCGGATTGCCGCCTCTAGCGCCGCGCGCCGCGCCTCCATCGCGGCCCTTTTGTCCTGCGTCTCGGCGAGCGTCTTTTCGGTGATCGCAAGGGCCGCTTCGGCGTCCGCGAGCTTTTCGCGCAAGGCCTCGATCCCGGCTTCGTCCACGCCGCTGCCCGTAAGCTCGGTTGCCTCCTGATCGAGCCGCGCGAGAACGGCGGACGCGTCCTCGATCAGCGCGGCCTCCCGGGCAATATCGCTCGCCGTTAGCGCGATCCTGTGTTCCAGTTCGGCGGCGCGGCTTTTCGCGCGCCTTTCTTCTCCATCCAGCGTCTCGTGGGCAACGTCGAGCCCTTGCAACTCACTGCTAGCCTTGACTTCGGCCCCACGCAGCTCCGGCAACTCATGGGCGGCGACCGCTTGCCGCCGGGCAGCCTCGGCCTGGGCGCCGGTTCTTTCCGTAACGTCCCGCAGATCGGCTTCGAGCTTGGCGTCGGCCGATTGAAGCACGCGCGCCGCCTCGCCCTGGCTGATCAGGGCAAGCAGGGCTTCGTTGCGTCTGATCTCGCCCGCGAGACCACGGTAGCGCGCCGCTTGGCGGGCCTGCCGCTTGAGACTCTCGGCCTGGGTATCGATCTGCCGCAAAATATCGTCGAGGCGAACGAGATTGTCCTCCGCCGCCTTGAGACGCAGCTCGGCTTCGTGGCGGCGGGAATGGAGCCCCGCGATGCCCGCCGCTTCCTCGATGATCCGGCGGCGCTCCTGCGGCTTGGCGGCAATGATCTCGCCGATCTGGCCCTGCCGCACCATGGATGGCGAGCGCGCGCCGGTCGAAGCGTCGGCGAACAGCAATTGAACATCGCGGGCGCGCACCTCGCGTCCGTTGACCCGGTAGGTGGAGCCAGATTCGCGCTCGATGCGGCGGGAAACCTCGATAATCTCGCCATCGTTGAACGCGGCGGGTGCCGAGCGATCGCTATTGTCGAGGAAGAGGACCACCTCCGCCATGTTGCGCGCGGGGCGGTCGCCGCCGCCGGAAAAAATCACATCGTCCATGCCCGACGCGCGCATGCTTTTCGACGAGCTCTCGCCCATGACCCAGCGCAGCGCCTCGACCAGATTCGACTTGCCGCAGCCGTTCGGCCCGACAACGCCGGTCAGCCCCGGCTCGATCAGGAATTCGGCCGGCTCGACAAAGGTCTTGAAGCCCGCGATGCGGAGCTTGGTGAGTTTCATGGCCCGGCCCTTGTGCCGCGAAAAAGGTTTTGGCTCATCGCCTATTGTTCGACAAAGCTTCCTAGCTTTTGGTTAACCAATCGTGCTGGGCCGGCAAGCGGGACCAAACGCCGCGCGATTCGGCAACGCCGATTACGGCCCGAACGCGTTGGCGAGCGCAAGGTTTTGCGTTGATATTTCTGTGAAAGCCGTGAAGCTCACGGGGGTGATTGACAGGAGGGCGGTCAGGCTAAAGCGGATTGCTAGCCCCTCGTCCCGAGCCAAAGGTATCCCGAGGTTCCGTTGCGAGCGAGCCGAAAGCGGCGTCAACGTCGCAAGCGGCGAGGCCAACTTGCGAGCGTTCCGCGCCCGAAGGGAAGCAAGAGGGACACGAAGCGGGCGAGGGGTGTCCGGCGTCAGCCGGTTCGACGTAGCCGCGACGGCGAGAGGAAGCGTTTCGCGAACCGGCCGCGATGGAAACGGGCGACGGGAGAGAGGCCCGAAAGGCGGTATCGTCCTTCGATAAGCTCAGGATGAGGACGAGGCCTGCGCGGAAAGACGTGCGAGGTTGCGGTAACGGACTCCGGTTTCTCGATAAATCATGCAAAAATAGAACACTTCGGTCCGTGATTCGTTTGATCGGACCGTGGTCAGGGGTCCGTTCATTTGGTCCGCGTCGCGCCAAGGCCGGAAATGACGGCTCGGCGTGCGGGCCTATTTCATCTGCCATAGGCTTAGGTTAATGCGGACCCTGGCATGCCACCCATCACGGTATTTTTTTTGCCCAAGAGCACCGGAGAAAAGACCCCGGCCAGTGCTTTCCAGCCGGGGTCCTGGACCGGACGTTGGGCGTTGGAGGACATCGAAGTCGCCCGAGACCGCCCGGAGAAGGCGCCGATGTTGCTCGGATTAGCCGGGACCGCGCATGGGGTCTGAGCAAAATTGAACACTCCCGACAGGTCCAAGACGGCACGGAACGACCCACGCCGCGATGGCTATTTGCTGTCACGGGGGTAGCGTGTTTAAGAAACTTGCTGGTGCCGTGCCGCCGCCCGATGCGACGATTCGCGGGGTATTTCGCGGGATACCTTGAGGCGTCGCCGCCTGTCGCGGATGACGCATGAAAGAAGGCCGGACGCGTAGCCGATTTGCAGGCACGTCGCAATCACGGCGAATTCGAGAAGCGCGCTCAGCAGACCATGGCCGTAATAGGCGGAACTGGCAAAAACGACTGCGAAGGTCAACGCGCTGGCCGGAACAAGAACCCAAACCTTGAAAAACCGTCCGAAGACTGTCCCCAGCAGCACGCTCCCGATGGCTAGGATGGTCACGATACGTCGCCCCGATAACATTATTGACTATGCCGCAGCAATTGGTATTTGTTGCATGGTATCAACAGCGATTCCTTGAACTCTTCCTTGGCTGTTAGAGCTGAAATAGCCGACTACCGAGTGCCGCTCTGTTCAAAATTGCTCACTCCAGTCGCGAAAATGTGATAAATTGCGATAATAGTAAGTTTCGCTCTCCAGAGGCTCACCGTACAGGAGGTGTGTCATGACAACCAAAAGCCGGCCGCCATTCGATCCGAAATCGTTTCTCGCCATGGTTGGCGAGGGCCGCGGCATTGGGGAGTACCGCAGGGACGAGATCGTCTTTTCGCAGGGAGACCCCGCGGATGCGGTCTTCTACATTCAGAGCGGCAAGGTGAAGGTCTCCGTCGTTTCGGAGCAAGGCAAG
>JBATYB010000302.1:0-7579 GCA_049673825.1 Methylocella sp.
TCGCCTCAAAGACTTCCGCCGCATCGCCACCCGCTACGACAAACTCGCCAGAAACTTCTTTTCCGCCCTCTGCCTTGTGGCTACTTTCGCCTATTGGCTATGATTTATTTGAGTCCGAACCCTAGCAATAGGCGCATTTGCAGCGGTGTTTATTGGTATCTCTACATTTGTTGTAATTAAACTGCAAAAAGCGGAATCTGAGGCCGCCAATACCAGGGTGCATGAACTGGAAAAAGAATCACAAGAGCTAAGGGCAAAAAATCTCTTATTCGAAGCGGCGATCTCTCCCAGGATTCTGGAACAGGGGCTTACCGCTGAAGAGCTGTCGCGATTTGCAGGGTTGCCCTTCGTTGTGGTGTCACCATCAGATTTTGAGCCAAAAAGAACGGCGGGCCAAATTAGGTTTATGTTGCTCCAAGCCAACTGGACACGATTTGTGGAGCCACCAAGGCATCCATTCGCCTTTCCTGATGGAGTAACCGTCCATGTTATGGGGCGCATTAGCAAACAAGATGATCCCGCCCGAGACGCGGCAACGGCGCTGGTTTCGATCCTAAACGACAATGGAATCCAATCAACGGTCGGATATCCGATGTTCTTCCTTGACGACCACGGAAATCCCATCATGCCGGTGCCAGTGCCGTCACCAACGGAACGAAGCAATGTGCTTGTCGTTGAGGTGGGGCCGAAGCCACTTCCGACTTCGTTGCAGCTTAAGCCTTCAGATATCCCAGCGAATGCAAGAGGTGTAAAAATCTGGGGCAATATCGCTGAATGAGCCGAACTCATAAGAGTACCGCTCGCAACCAGTATTGCGCCGGCCTGTTGGAGCCGCCTATGCCATGACTGACGGTATCCATCGCCCAAATTAGGACGAGTCTCGCATCTACCCCTTCTCCCTGAGCAGCCGCCCCTTTTCGCGGTTCCAGTCCCGCGCCTTTTCGGTCTCGCGCTTGTCGTGCAAGTGCTTTCCGCGAGCGAGCGCGATTTCGATTTTTGCCCTGCCTTTTTCGTTGAAGTAAATTTTTAGCGGGACAATCGTCATGCCTTGGCGTTCGGTGCCTTGCGCAAGCTTGGCGATCTCCCGCGATTTCAAAAGTAGCTTGCGCGGCCGTTTCGGCTGATGGTTGAAGCGGTTGGCTTGCAAATATTCAGGGATATTCGCATTGACGAGAAAAACCTCGCCGGCTCTGTCGACGGAAGCGTAACTTTCCGCGATGGTGGCCTTGCCGGCGCGCAGCGATTTCACTTCCGTGCCGGTGAGCATCAGGCCAGCCTCGAAAATCTCGCCGATTTCGTAATTGTACCGCGCCCGCCGGTTGTCCGCGGCGATTTTTCGCGGGCGCTCTGGCTTGGATGTCACTTAGGACCCCACGCGCGATTCCGGTTTGTCACACACGAATGAGCCCGGCATGGCTCATCGCCGCCTTGATCGCGGCTTGCGCCGTCTCCGAGGCCGGCAGCATGGGGAGCCGTATTTCGCCAAGAATCTTGCCGAGCAAGGAGAGCGCATATTTGGGACCCGCCGGATTGGGATCGGCGGACAAGGCCGCATGCAGCGGGGTCAATTGATCTTGCAGCATTAAAGCCGCCACGAAATCGCCGGCAAGACACGCGTCCTGCATTTGCGCACATTGTTTGGGCGCGACATTCGAGGTGACCGAAATGCAGCCATGGCCGCCGTGCGCCATCACCGCGAG
Organism: Methylocella sp.; assembly: GCA_049673825.1. Lineage (GTDB taxonomy): Bacteria > Pseudomonadota > Alphaproteobacteria > Rhizobiales > Beijerinckiaceae > Methylocapsa. The sequence goes on from JBATYB010000302.1 coordinate 1,701, forward strand.
CGCTGTCATGTCCTCCCCCGAAAGCTGGATGAAATCGGGTCCGAGCGCGTGGCGCTGCAGGGCCGCGCGGGCGAGATTGCCGGTCGCATCCTTGACGCCCGCGATATTTTTTAATTCGTAAAGCCGCTTCATGGTATCGATCGACATATCGACGACCGAGCGCGGCGGAATATTGTAGATGACGATCGGAATGCCCACGGCATCGTTGACCGCCTTGAAATGGCGAAAAAGACCCTCCTGCGACGGCTTGTTGTAATAGGGTGTGACGATCAGAAGGCCATCGGCGCCGGCGGCTTCCGCGAAACGTGCGAGCTCGATCGCTTCCTGGGTGTTGTTCGACCCCGCCCCGGCGATGACCGGAACCCTCCCCTTGGCCTCGCCGATGCAGGCCGCGATGACCTTGCGGTGCTCCTCGTGCGACAGGGTGGGACTTTCTCCCGTCGTTCCAACCGGCACGAGACCATGCGTGCCGTTGACGATCTGCCAATCGACGAGGGCATGGAAACGATCCTCGTCGAAGCGCCCGTCTCGAAATGGCGTGACAAGCGCGGTAATCGAACCCTTGAAAGCCGCCTTTTTTGCCATTGCCGCTACCGCCTTTCCGCCCCAGTGACGCCGTAATTTACGGGCTCTGTTCAACAAACAAGCGCCGTGGCGCCAACAAACGCTAAAGCATGGGCGCAGCATGAGACATAGACTCTGAATCCGCTCTCGAAAAGGACTCTTTTGGCCAGACCGAACCGCCAATTGAGCCGAGGCCGGCGCATTCCGGCGGTCAAGGCGGCGGCGTGCCGGATAGGCTTCGTTTGCCATTTGTTAAGCAAGAATGGTTCAGGTTTGTCGGTTTCCGCGCCGCTTTGTAGGATTGGACGAACCATGCGCACAAGGCAATTTCGTTTCGGGCGCATCCCGGCAATCGGCGCTTTAGCGATTTGCGCCCTCGCCGCGGGATGGACCGCGGGGCAACGCTCGCTATTCGTGCCGGGTCACCGCGAGAAGCCGCCGTCCATTTCCCTCCCTCTCGCCTCGGAGCGCGATTCCAAGGGACCCGCGTCTCCTAACGATGAGACTCGTTCGAGCGATCTCGCCAAGCCCGTGGCCAACGCGGCGCCGCAAGCTGGCGTACTCTCGCCTGACTTCGCGTCGCAACAAGAACGCGACCTGACCGGCCTTGCCGAGGCGATCTGGTTTTATAAGGCTGGCGACCTCGCGCGTGGCGACAGCGCGGCGATGACCGCAACGGACAAAACGGTCAGAACGGCCCTTGAATGGATCGCGTTGCGGAGCTTTCCGCGTGAAACCGGATTCGAGCGGTTGCAGGCCTTCATGCAGGCGCATCCGGCCTGGCCCGCGCTCGACTGGCTGAAGAAGCGCAGCGAGGAAGCCCTCTTCGGCGATCGCAAAAGCATCGCGCTCATCAAGACTTATTTCAGCGGCGCAGATCCCGAGACTCCGGCGGGCAAGCTCGCTCTTGCGCGCGTTTTGACCGACGACGGCAAGACGAGCGAGGCGGCCGCCCTGGTGCGCGGGGTGTGGCGCGAAGCCGACCTCAACCCCCAGCTCGAAGCGAAGGTGAAAACGGATTTCAACGCCTATTTGAGCAGAGCCGATCATAAATTTCGTGCCGACCGTTTGCTCTACAAGGAGCAGATCGCCGGGGCATTTCGCGCCGCCGCCTTGGCCGGGCCCGATGTGCTGGCGCTCGCCAAGGCTTGGGCCGCCGTGATCAAGGAAGCGCCGAGCGACAAGCTTCTCGCCAAGGTTCCCTTGGCCCTTCGCACCGACCCGGGCTTTCTTTTCGCGCAGATCCACAAGCTGCGCCACGCCGGCAAGATCCGCGCGGCGGCCGACATCATGCTGGCCGCCCCGCGCGATCCCTCGCGTCTCGTCGACGGCGACGCATGGTGGATCGAACGCCGGCTTCTCGCCCGCAAGCTCCTCGATGAAAACGACCCGGCGACCGCCTACAAGCTGTGCGCCGAACATTCCGCGGTGTCGCACGAAATGCGGATCGAGGCCGAATTTACCGCCGGCTGGATTGCGCTTCGCTTCCTTAACGACCCGGCGCGCGCGGCGGGGCATTTCGACGCCATAGCCAAGCTCGCCAAGACACCAATGTCGCGGGCGCGCGCGGCTTATTGGCAGGGCCGCACCGCCGAGGCAAGCTTCGCGGACGACGCCGAGACAGCGGCCCGCGCGTTCTATGAGCAGGCGGCGGTTTATCAGACAACCTATTACGGCCAGCTTGCGCGCGGAAAACTCGGGCTGACAACGCTGCCGATCCGCTCGATCGCCAACGAGGCGAAGGGGGAGGACCGCGAAGACTCGATCAAGGTGATCGAGCTCCTTTACGCCGCCGGCGAAAAGGATTTGGCGGCTCCGCTTGTCATCGAAGCGGCGCGTCACCTTGCCGATGAGACCCAAGTGGCGGCCCTGGCGAGCCTCGTTGCAAAGCAGCGCGACGCGCACCTTTCGCTTGACTTCGGCAAGATCGTAAGCCAGCGCGGCATGCCGATCGATGCGCTGGCCTTCCCGAACTATGGCGTGCCTCCCTTCGAGCCTTTGCAAAATTCCGCCGCGCCGGCGGTCGTCTATTCGGTCGCGCGCCAGGAAAGCGCCTTCGAGCCATCCGCCGTCTCGTCGGCCGGAGCCAAAGGTTTGATGCAGATGATTCTGTCGACCGCGAAACGGACCGCCGACCATGCGGGGGTGCCCTTCGACCCAAAGCGGCTCCTGACCGACGCGGCATTCAATGCCCAGCTCGCGGCACGTCATCTCGGCGACCTTATGGCCGAGCAGAAGGGCTCCTACATCCTTACCTTCGCCGCCTATAATGCCGGCGGCAAGAGGGTCAAGGAGTGGATCGACGCCCATGGCGACCCACGCAAACCCGGCGTCGATCCGGTCGACTGGGTCGAGTGGATTCCCTTCACCGAAACCCGCAATTACGTCCAGCGGGTGATCGAAAATCTCAGCGTTTACCGGGTTCGTTTGGGCGAGACCGAGCCAACGTCGGCCGAGGCCCTTCTCAAGGCTCAGGCCAAGCTCTGAACCGGTTCTCGACTAGTGGTGCTGATTCGCCACCGCGCCGAGAAGGAGATAGCCGGCATGTTCCTATGCACGGGTTTCGCCACCCGAAACGCAAGCGAGCCGCTCGCAGCTTTCTCGTTCAACCGCCGCGACCCCGGACCGAGGGACGTCCAGATCGAAATTCTCTATTGCGGCGTTTGCCATTCCGACCTTCATCAGGCGCGCGACGAATGGCATAACACGGTCTACCCTTGTCTTCCGGGACATGAAATTGTCGGCCGGGTGACCAAGACCGGCGCCGAAGCGGCCCTTTTCAAGACGGGCGACCTCGCCGCTGTCGGCTGCATGGTCGATTCCTGCCGCATTTGTCCTTCCTGTCGCGAGGGCCTGGAACAATTTTGCGAACGGGGCTTCAACCCGACCTACAACGGCGTCGACAAAGTGATCGGCGGCCCGACCTTCGGGGGCTATTCCAACGCGATCGTCGTCGACGAGGCATTCGTGCTGCGGATTTCCGGCAAGCTCGATCTGGCCGGCGTGGCGCCTCTGCTCTGCGCCGGCATCACCACCTATTCGCCGTTGCGTCATTGGCGGCTCGGACCGGGTCAAAAGGCCGGCATCGTCGGGCTTGGCGGCCTTGGTCATATGGGCGTGAAATTTGCCCATGCCTTCGGCGCCCATACGGTTTTGTTCACCACGTCGCCGAGCAAAGTCATGGACGGCAAAAGGCTCGGCGCCGACGAGGTCGTGATCTCAAAAAATCCCGGCGAGATGGCGGCGCACGCGAACAGCTTCGACTTTATTCTAGACACGGTCGCGGGACCACACGAGGTCAGCCGTTATCTCGACCTTTTGAAGCGGGACGGCACGCTAGCCCAGGTCGGCGCCCCCGAAAAGCCGATGGCGGTCGAAATCTTCAGCCTCATCTTCAAACGCCGCAATTTTGCCGGCTCGCTGATCGGCGGCATAGCCGAGACACAGGAGATGCTTGATTTCTGCGCCGAGCATCAGATTATCGCGGACGTGGAAATCATCCCCATTCAAAAGATCAACGAAGCCTATGAGCGGATGCTGCGCAGCGACGTGAAGTACCGCTTTTCAATCGATATGAGCTCGTTGTCGCGCGCGGCATAACGCCCTGGTTTCGGCCTTGCTCTGTGGGTCGCCGGGGCGGCTTCCGCGACCTGCTTTGCGCGGCATCGTCTATTGATTCACAATTTCCTCGATCTGGCGCACCAAGACCGGGCCGGCATAAGGCTTCGGCAAAAACCTGCCTTCGCGCGGAATCGTCTCCGCGCGAATGTGATGGCCGGAGGTGAGGACAATTCCGATGCTCGGCCAGCGCCGGCAAATACGGCGCGCGAGGCCCAGGCCGTCGAGGGAGCCCGGCATTTCGACATCCGAGAACACGACGCGCACGTCTGGGGTAGCTTCGAGTATCCGCAACGCTTCGTCGGCGTTGCCCGCCTCCAAAACCTCGAAGCCAGCCTCGGCGAGAAGATCCGCGCCCGTCAGACGCACAAAAGGCTCGTCCTCGACGATCAGGACGACATGGCGGGATTTTGCGGGTTTTGCTTCCATCGTCTTGTAACAGTAGGATTTGACATAAGTTCCCATGGTTCGTTCGGTTGATTAATAAACCATTTCAAACTGCGCCGGCACGCGAGCGGGGCAGGGGTGATTGCATGAGCAGTGTGGAGCTTCCTTTCGAAAGCCGTTTTTACGCCGCGCCGGATGGGTTGAAACTTCATGTTCGCGAATATGGCTCAACGCTCGATCCCGGCGTCCCCGTCGTCTGTTTGGCTGGGCTCACCCGCAATTCGGCGGATTTCGGCCGCTTGGCGAGTGCGCTCGCCGCCGGTCTGAAAGGAGCCAAGCGGCGGGTGCTGGCCCTCGATTATCGCGGCCGTGGCCTTTCCGGTTATGACCGGAACTGGAAGAATTACAGTCTCGAAATCGAAAACGCCGATGCTCTGTCGGTTCTCGCCGCCATGGAGATCGAGGCCGCGATCTTCATCGGCACCTCGCGCGGCGGCTTGCACACGATGCTGCTTTCCGCGACGCGCCCGGCGGTCATTCGCGGTGCCGTCTTGAACGACGTCGGCCCGGTTCTGGAGCCGCGCGGCATGGCCCGCATCCGCGGCTATGTCGGCAAGCTGCCACAGCCGCGTTCGGTCGCCGATGCCGTCGATCTCCTCAAGGAAACGATGAGCGAGCGTTTCAACGGTCTAAGCGAGGCCGATTGGGAAGCTTATGCCAGAATAACCTTCACCGATGCGGTGGGACGCATTTGCCAGCGCTACGATCGCAATCTGATGAAGGCGTTCGAAGAAAGCCTCGATCTCGAGCAGCCGCTTCCCACGCTCTGGCCGCGGTTCGATGGTTTGCGCGACGTCCCTTTGCTCATCATCAGGGGCGCGAATTCGGATCTTCTCTCGGCCGGAACGCTTCGGGAAATGGCCGGCAGGCACCCCGGCGCGGAGGTCCATACCGTCGAAGGCCAAGGCCATGCGCCGCTTCTGCTCGACGAGGCAACGATTCACCGGATTTGCGCATTTGTCGCGGCGGCCGATAGCGCCGCGCGCGAAGATTTTTAATCGCCCACGGGGAACAACCTGCGTCATCTCGCTCTACATCAGGAACAGCCAGGTGAGCGCCGCGAAGACGGGAAAAAGGATCGCGCCCGACCAGATCATATAGGAGAAGAAACCAGGCATGTTCACGCCGGCGCGCCGGGCAATGGCATAAACCATGAAATTGGGCGCATTGCCGATGTAGGTGCTGGCGCCCATGAACACCGCGCCGAGCGAAATCGCCGTCAACGTCTTGGCGAGCGGACCCATGAGCGC
>JBATYB010000303.1:0-3109 GCA_049673825.1 Methylocella sp.
GGATTGAGCTTGCGCGCGAGCTGGCCCGGCGCGCGATCGTCGTCCTCGCCAACGACCATGTGTTGCCGCTTTCGCCAGCCCCGCGGCGCATCGCCCTCGCCGGTCCGCTCGCCGATGCCCGCGCGGAGATGCTTGGCCCATGGGCGATGGCCGGAAGCGCGGCCGGTCCGGTCACGATCCGCGAAGGCCTCGCCGCGGCCTTGCCGGAAGCCGAGATCGTCTTTGCGCCGGGCGTGTCGATCGGCGGCGCGGACGTGTCCGGCATCGCCGCCGCGCGGGAAATCTGCCAGTACGCCGATGTCGTTCTTTTATGCCTTGGGGAAGCGGCCAATATGAGCGGCGAAGCGGCGAGCCGGGCCAACCCCGGTCTGCCCGGCGTCCAAGGCGCGCTTGCCGAAGCCATCTTCGATCTCGGCAAGCCGGTCGTCGCGCTGATTTCCTCGGGGCGGCCGCTGATGATCGCGGCGATCGTCGAAAAAGCCCAGGCGGTCGTCGCCACCTGGTTGCTTGGCGCGGAGGCCGGAAACGCCATCGCAGACGTGTTGACCGGGAAATTCAATCCGACCGGGCGGCTTCCCGTCACTTGGCCGCGCGATGTCGGCCAAGTGCCGATTTTCTTCGCCGAGCGCCCTTCCGGCCGGCCGGCCAATCCCGACGATCATTACACCAGCAAATACCTCGACATGCCGGTCGAGCCGCTGTTCTTCTTTGGACACGGCCTGAGCTATAGCAGCTTTACCTTGACCAATTTGCGGGCGAGCAAGGCCGCTTTCAAAAGCGGCGACGAATTGACCATCGAGGTGGACGTTCGCAACGAGGGCCCCGCCACCGGGGAAGCAACGGCTTTCTTGTTCGCGCGCGATGTGGTGGCGAGCGTGGCGCGGCCGGTGCTCGAGCTCAAGGACGTGGGCAAGGCCGCTCTGCGCCCGGGCGAAGGGGGAACCGTCTGCTTCAGGCTCGCCGCCGCGGCGCTGGCTTTTCCGGGGAGCGATCTCAAGCCGGTTTTGGAGCCCGGCGAATTTTTGCTCCTCGCCGGGCAAAGCGCCGATCCGCGACAAATGCTGACGATCAAGGTGCGCGCCCTGCCGGGCTGAGCGGCGGCCCATCGTTCTGGCGCGAGAGTGGCCGCCATGGCGAAGCATTGGCCGGCCTTCGATCGGCCGGCCCGCCCGTCATTCACCGGAAAAGCGATTCGGGAACCCTCTGGCTCATGCTTTAGAATCCATGAAGATGGAAGGGCCTACTCGGCTCGTACCCGTCGCGAGCATCGCCAGGGAAATGCTGGATGGCCGTCACGCAGCCGAAGGTGTCCGTCGTATTGAAGCCGCCAGCGGGACCACAAACGTAATAGGCATTGATTGTCGCGGTTCTTGCGGCAAGTGACTGCGGGGTCCCCCCCGGGCAGGAAAAACTCTTAGGACCGGCATGGACCGTGCCATAGACATGGAAAGCATAGGCGCCTTTCGTGCCGTCGCCCGGATTGGTCGGCCGGTAATAGGTATCATAGGTCCCAGGACTGGAAAACGCCTCGGCCAGCGGGGACTGATTGGTAAGGGTCAGTCGCGTGATAATTCCCGTGGGAGCGATACTGCCAAATGGCCCGGTGGGAGGCACGGATTTGAAAAGATAGAGCGCGTCGACTTGTAAATTGACCGTATCCGGGTCGCTCGCGGTCGCGGTTCCGCCGGTATCGATAGGCTGGGCAATGTTGACGCTGGCATTGGGGGCCGGACAGGTTCCGTCATAGGTGCGGAGAATGACATCTACGGCGTTGAAGCTGTCTTCGAACGCGGGCTCGACATGATGTCCGACAGTCAGACTGATCTGGCCGGGATTGGCGGGCAAAATGCGAAACTCATGGCCGAATGCCGGGGCAATCGAGCCGAGCGCGAGAGCCGACGATGCGGCAAGAGCGACGGAACTTGAGACTTTCATAAGTCATCCTTCCCAGGGGTTTGCGATCCTTTGCAAGGAAGGTCAAAAAATCCGTCTGCTTCCCCGGAAAGCGCACGGAGGTCAGCATCAGGATTTCATCCTTCCTGCTGTCTAAAACGTATGCGTGAACGGAAACACGACAGGCACGGGAATTTTCTAGAAGTCGTGCGGCTTAGGAAAGGTTGGCGCGAGCGGATCTTCGTCGAGTCCGCCGGCAAGCCGCGCCATGTGACTGCGAAACCGGGCGCACCACCGAACGATCTGACCGCGCCTGGCGGTCCGTTCTCTATCCCTTCGGCTTGGTAACGGCCGCCATGACACTGCGCGAAGACAGCCGCCCGGTAGCGGGGCAAAAGGGGAGGGCGCGTTGTTTGGCGCCATCCCCGTGTTTCATCGTTTTTTCGAATGGTGCCTGCGCGCGTCAAACCTCATAGCCGCGTCCGAAATGCCGGCGCAGATGCTTCCATGCCATGACCATGTGGCGGTCGATCGTGCGCGCCGACACGCCGAGCCTTTTGGCGATCTCGGCATGGCTTAATTCGTCGATGCGATTGAGCAGAAAGGCATCGCGGCAAAGCGGCGGCAGTTCGGCGAGGGAGGCTTGCAGCCGCCGCAGCTCCATCGCGCCTCCGGCGGCGGCTTCGGGACTGGCCGGAGCCTCCGCATTGCAGGCGAGCGCGAAGCCCTCCCGCGCGTAGCGCAAACGGACGTTGGTCTTGCGCGCCAAATCCACCGCCAGATTGGCGGCGATGCGAAAGAGGTAGGGGCGCGGATGTTCGAGGGTCGCGGCGGTGCCTCGCTGGAGGAGATGGAGGTAAGCGTCCTGCACGACATCCTCCGCCTCCTGGCGTCCGGCGCGGTGGCGGGCGAACTCATGCAATTCGCGGGCGTGCGCCTGATAAAGGCCCGCAAGGGCAGCGTTAGCCGCGGACATGAGCGGCCTCCACGGGTTGCGTGCGCGTGAACGACCGGGCGAAAATCATGGCGCGCGCCGAGGCGGCGCCGGAGCTGGAAAGCAACATGGGATGACCTCTTGACAGGGCCGGGGCCGCGAAGGGCCACGCCGGCCGCGGGAATGGAAAAGCGTTTGGTTGCGAGAATGCCCGCGCTCTACAGCGAGCGGCCAAAGCCGCATGCGCCGGTTTGCCCAGCGCTCAAGTCCTCGGCCTCACGG
>JBATYB010000304.1:0-3978 GCA_049673825.1 Methylocella sp.
CATCAATCCAATGATCGCCCGGCCGCGCAACCCATGCCGGGCGCGACAAAACGACGAGCGGAATTTTCGCCCCCGCGGCCGCGATCGCCGCATGGCGCGACATTTGTCCGGCGAATGGATGCGTGGCGTCCACGAGCACATCTATTCGCTCGGCTTCGAGATAGGCTTGGAGGCCGTCCGCGCCGCCAAAACCGCCGATCCGATAGGGAATCTTTGGCACGCGCGGCGCCGTGGTGCGGCCGGCGAACGACAGCATGGACCAAATATCGTTCCTGTCCGCCAGAAGAACAGCAAGCGTGCTCGCCTCAAAAGTCCCGCCAAGCACGAGAACCCGCATCGCTCATTTCCCGAACTGTTGCGCTCGCCGCCATGATTGCCCCTTCCCGCGAAAAATGGTTGTCGCTGATCGGCATCGGGGAAGACGGCATCGAGGCTCTTTCTCCTGCCGCGCGGACGCTGCTCGCGCAAGCCCATTTGGTCGTGGGCGGCGCCCGCCACCTCGCGCTTACAGGCCCGCTCCTGGCCAAAACCATGACTTGGCCTTCGCCGCTTGCAAATGCGATCCCAATAATTCTCGCCCGGCGAGGCTCGCCCGTCTGCGTCCTCGCCTCGGGCGATCCTTTCTTTTATGGCGTTGGAACCTTGCTCGGCGCCCATTTCGGGCCACAAGAAATGCAGTGCTTTCCGGCGCCTTCGGCGTTCAGCCTCGCGGCGGCAAGGCTCAACTGGAGCCTGCAAGACTGTTGCCTCATGTCGCTGCATGGGCGCGAGTTCGAGCGGATTATTCCGGTGCTGCAACCGCATGCGAAAATCCTGTGCCTGTCATGGGACGAGACGACGCCGCCGCGCCTTGCCAAGCTCCTTTGCGAGAGAGGCCTCGGCCAATCGCGGATCGTAGTGATGGAGGCGATGGGAGGCCGAAGGGAGCGCACGCGTGCGTCCGCCGCTGAAACTCTCAGCATGGAGGGAATCGATCCCTTGAACATCGTCGCGCTCGAAATAGTCGCGACGGGGCAATCGCGCATTCTTACCGTTGCAAATGGTCTTGCCGATTCCTGGTTCGAAACGGACGGCCAGCTCACCAAGCGGGAGGTCCGCGCGGTCACCTTGTCATCGTTGGCGCCAAGGCGCGGCGAGCTGTTGTGGGATGTCGGCGCGGGGTCCGGATCGATCGCGATTGAATGGCTGCTCAGCGACGCCGCCAATCGCGCGATAGCGATCGAGGCGCGGGAAGACCGCGCAAGCCTCATCTCGCGCAATGCCGCGAGCCTTGGCGTGCCGCATATCGAGATTGTCACCGGCATGGCGCCGGAGGCCTTCGCGACTCTGCCGCGACCACAGGCGATTTTCGCCGGCGGCGGTGCAAGCAACCCAAAACTCCTGGACGCGGCCTATGCCGCCCTGGGTCCCGGCGGCCGGCTTGTCGTTAATGCGGTGACGCTCGAAACCGAAGCAGAGCTTGGGCGCCGGTTCAAGGCGCGGGGCGGCGATCTGGTACGGATCGAAATCGCCCGCGCGAATCCTCTCGGCTCCTTTCATGGCTGGCGTCCGGCGCTGGCGGTCACGCAATGGTCCGTGACGAAGCGGTGACAGCCATCGGGCGCGGCGCCCGCGCAGTATGTTCCAAACCGTCCCGCAGGCGTCGCACCATTCCCTGCTTCATCTCCCCTTCGTGGAGCGACCGGGATGGATCATGGGAGTACCGTGCTTGGAGCCGCCATCAACATCGCCCGGGCACTGCGCTCCTCGTGCTCCGTATAAGGTATCCATTTCGTGTGAACGTCGTGGGATGCGATACCCTCATACACGCCGTTCACGCTTACCGGCACTTTTGTCCCTGAAGCAAAAGTACCCATTCCCTTCACCCTGAAAGGAAGAGTAATCGTGCTTTCGCTCCATGTGACCTGCCCGATGACGCCTTTCCCTGGCTGCACCACGACCGGCAGGCTAATCGTCTTTGTCTCCGAGTTTGTCTTTGTCTCATTCCATTCGAACCCTTGCGTTAGTTCCGCAGACGCTTCCACCTTCCCCTCGACTATGCTCGGAACGCCGCATTTAAAAGTCGTTTTTGTTCCTATCTTGAGAGTGGTTGACGTCTTCCAGCCCTTTGCCGTTGTCTCGGTATAGGATAGGGTTAACGTCACCGATTGATTGATATCAGTCTTATTTACTGCGGTGTTCGAAGCAGCACGTTTTGGCTCACCGTTTGGCTTTACTATTGCGTTTTTGAGATCATACTCCATCTTAGTGAGTGCGATATTCTTTTGGTCTAGCCTGTCAGTTGGGCCGGTCTTAAATGCCGGACTCTCGTTAATATCCCCATTAGGCTTTATGCAAAAGTTCCCGTCATCCTGCATTACTGCCCAATAGGGTTTGCCTGGGTCCCTCCCTGGGACATTCGTACCCGTAGCCCAAAGGGCAACCGCGCCCGCGTATACAACGAAATTTCCGTCGTCCTGCATGACTGCGCTAAACGTTCCAGGGAGCGTGACTGACGGTGCGCTTAGCGATGCTCGGTAACCCTTTACACCGTACAGATTCCACATCGATACACTGCCCGGATTACTACTTTCCCACCAGTCTCCTCTATAAATGACGAAATTGGCGTCCTCCTGCATAACTGCATAAAACAGGCCGTTTTTCGATCGAAGATACTCGTTAGTGTTTAGCCTTTCGCCGGAACGCAAACACCATTCCCGATGTGCCATCGTATCCATCCTTTCGATCCTGCCCACCGAGCCGCATTGGCCTGTCCGCCGGCAGGACTACAACTTGTGACGGTCAAGAGCTTATGCTTGTTAATAGCGAGCAGTCAAGCATAAGCCAGGGGCGCGGAACCCGCATAGATGGTCTCGGGGTTGGTTGAGTTCTGCCAGCTTTGCTATCCGGACATGGCGAGGCGTCCCGGCCCGCCAATTCGCGAGCCCGTGAGCCGATTGCAAAAAGCCAGGCCGGGGTTCATGAATTGGATGCTTGGCGGGCTGGCGGCGAAAACAATAATTCCAGCGGTTTTTTCGGACCTTCGGAACCAACAATATGACACATCCTGAACCCGGCCCGCTCCTCCGGCACGATTGGACTACGGATGAGATTGTCGCAATTCACGATTTGCCGCTGCTGGATCTGATCGCAACCGCGAACCGTGTTCACCGGCATTTTCACGACGTCAGCGACGTCCAAAAGGCGAGCCTCCTCAGCATCAAGACCGGCAGCTGCCCGGAGGATTGCGCCTATTGCCCGCAATCCGCGCATCACCGCGAGGTTCGCCTCGATAAAGTCGACATGATGGAAACGCAGGACGTGCTCGCGCTCGCGGCGCGCGCGAAGGCGGCCGGAGCCGATCGTTTTTGCATGGGCGCGGCCTGGCGGAATGTGCGCGACGGAGAGGCGTTCGACGCGGTGCTCGATATGGTGCGCGGCGTTCGCGCGCTTGGGATGGAAGCTTGCGTGACGCTCGGCATGTTGACCGCGCACCAGGCAGAGCGGCTGAAAAGAGCGGGGCTGACGGCCTATAATCACAATCTCGACACGAGCCCCGAATTCTACCAAAGCATCGTGACGACGCGAACTTATGAGGACAGGCTCGCAACCTTGCGGGCGGTGCGGGCGGCCGGGCTGCAAATGTGCTGCGGCGGCATCATAGGAATGGGCGAGACCGTCAGGGACCGGGCATCCATGCTGCAAATATTGGCCGCATTCGATCCGCATCCCGAAAGCGTGCCGATCAATGCGCTGGTTCCGGTCGCGGGCACCCCGCTCGGGCAAAGGGAACGAATCGACACAATCGATTTCGTGCGGATGATCGCCGCCGCGCGGATCGTTCTCCCAGCCGCGAGAGTCCGCCTTTCCGCCGGCCGCTCCGTTTTAAACCGCGAGGCGCAGATTCTTTGCATGGTCGCAGGAGCGAATTCGATCTTTTATGGGGAAGCCTTGCTGACGACGCCCAATGTTGCCGAGAAAGAGGACGACGCGTTGTTT
>JBATYB010000305.1:0-3259 GCA_049673825.1 Methylocella sp.
GTGACACGGTCAGTGAGCTCAGGATACGAAAAAGATGCCCGCTTTTGAAGCGGGCGGGCTGGGTTGGCCCGGTCCCTCACGTCGACGTCGTGGTTGCCGGGGACCCCGATCAAAAATCCGGCGAGCCGCGGACAAGGCGCGAAGGCCTCGAAAAACTCCACCCATTCCGCCGAACGGCCGGCATTTGTCATGCCTCCCGTGACCAGGATCGCGTCGAGCGGCTGCTTCGCATAAATCTCGTCCAATCTCGCCAAGACCCGCCGGAGTCTCCCGTTTCCTCGCGGGCCGGACTTTCGCGCTCGATCCGGAAACCGTACCGCTCGCCTACTGCGTGGATGTCGGGCAATTACGCCACGCGCCATGACCGGCCGCACTGCGGCCGCGTATCAAAGGACCGGTGATCGGGAGGCTCGACCATCGCCGCGCCGGCTACGCCCCATACGAACGCCGCTCCGCCAAAAAAGGCCGCGATAAAAACGACGGCGTTCGGCAACACCGCATCCATGGGCATATTCGTCCTTGACTTCGACCCCATGACAGAAAGGGATCCCGACGGGAGACTCGCTTATCGTTTCCCAGAATTCTCGTAGCTTGTCGACGCGTTTCTCCGCAGGGTTGCCGGCGCCCAGCGCGGCGTTGATGGCGCCGATCGAGATCCCGGCAATCCAGTCCGGATGCAGGTCCGCCTCGGCGAATGCCTGCTAGGCGCCAGCCTGACAGGCGCCAAGCGCGCCGCCTCGGAAGCGCAATTCGCTCGAATGGAGGGCGTCCCTGGCGGTGCGACTTGAAATTGGCAGGCCGTGCAGCCGGCATGTAGAATGTCCTCGTTGGACGCAAAGTGTTCGCGGCGGTTACGGACAGCGCGTCATATTTTCAAATTGCTTACACCAGGATAATCGATCCTGAACCCGCGACGAAGCCAGGCGCCCTTGCCATCTGGCAACGTTCGTGTCCGGCTACCTTCGAATTTCGCGGCACGAGGACCGCGTGGGAGGGTTCCCAACGCCCCCCTCGAAAGACATGCATTCTTGAGAACGCCAATTCCACAAAACGATTCCGGTTGCCACGGTTCGATCGAGGCGCCCCCGCGATTTCATCCCCCCATTCGAGTGCGGGGACATAGCCTGCAATTCCCGCGGATGTCGCCGATTTGTCACAGCATCGCGGCCGGCCCCGTGCTAGCTATTTTTCGGTGCGAATAACCGGCTTTGCGAACTCGAATGGGAATTGCGGGTGTCCTCGGGGCTCGCCACGCGCAGTAGGTTGACCGATGCTCCACAAAAGAGGGTGATGGGGGGTCGCCGGCGGTTGTAATGGCTCGGGACAATTCATGGCCAGCGATCGAATGAGATGGGGGAGTGCCGGGCGGCATCGGCGTCCCGCCGGTCTTGGGACGGTTGCATGCGCGGCGCTTCATGTATTCGGCCAAACGCTCGCCGCCGCGATGCTTGCCTCGGTAGCCGCTTGTGCCGTGGGACCCGATTTCGCGGCGCCATCCGCCCCGGTGGCCAGCAACTGGCTCGAATGGAGGAACAAGTCGCTGCAAACCGGACCGGAGGAGTACCGGGATTGGTGGCGCGTTTTCCACGATCCTATCCTCGACCGACTGATCGACATTGCCTATTCACAAAATCTGACCCTGTTGAGCGCCGGCACAAAGGTGCTGCAAGCTCGCGCCACGCTCGGAATTGCCATTGGTGAATTCTATCCGCAGCAACAGCTGGCGGCAGGCGCGACGACTTACAATCTTCGCAGCCTGTCCGATTCGTCAGTGGTTTCCGTTGGCTCGACCGCGTCCGCCAACTATTGGCGGAGTCTTCTCGGCGTTCAGGCGGCATGGGAGCTGGACTTTTGGGGCAAGTTCCGCCGCGGCGTCGAATCCGCCGATTCCGCCTATCTGGCTTCGGTCGCGACCTATGATGATGTCCTCGTGACGCTTCTCGGCGATGTCGCAAGCACTTACATCGGCATCCGCACGATCGAGCGGCAGATCGCGATCGCCCGTGAGAACATCGTCAGGCAGCGTGGGATTGTTACCATCGCGCGCGATAAATATAAGGGCGGCGCCGCGACCCTGCTCGACGTCTACCAGGCAGAAAATGTGCTCGGCGCGACCGAAGCGACGGTTCCGCAGCTAACCATCCAATTGCAACAGGGGCTGGATGCGCTCCGCGTGCAGCTCGGCGTAGAGCCGCAGCCGCTGGGCTTCCTGCTCGCCCGGGGGACCGGCGAGATCCCGGTCGCGCCGAGGAAAGTTGTCCTCGGTGTTCCAGCGGACTTGCTGCGCCGCCGGCCCGACATTCGTGCCGCCGAATTGCGCGCCGCGGCGCAAAGCGCGCAGATCGGTGTCGCGACGGCGGAACTCTATCCCGCGATCAGCATCCTCGGAACATTCGGCGGCTCGGCAAGCACGCTCCTCGGTGGCAAACTGAGTAATATCTTCCAACCCAGCGGCCGTAATTTCACGGTTGGCCCTTCGTTTCAATGGAATATCTTGAATTACGGGCAGATCACCAACAACGTGCGTCTCCAGGACGCGACTTTGCAGCAATATCTCGTCGATTACCAAAATAGCGTTCTGACGGCGCAGCAACAGGTGGAGGACGGCATTGCCACTTTCCTTTTGTCGCGTTCTCAGGCGGAATATTTGCGCCGCAGCGTCGCGGCGGCAAATGGCGCGCTCCATATTGCAACGCTCGAATACCAGCAAGGGACGCGGGATTTCACGACGGTTTTGACGGCGGAGCAGAATCTCCTTCAGGCCCAGAACAATCTGGCCGTGGCCACGGGCAATATTCCGACAGGCTTGGTCGCCGTGTTCCGCGCCCTCGGCGGCGGCTGGCAGATCCGGGACGGCAATGGTTTCGTCACCGCCGCGACGAGCGAGGAGATGCGCCGCCGCACCGGCTGGGGTCAGCTCCTGCCAGCCGCTGGCGAGCCGCCGCTGCCGGCTCCGGGTTTGCCTGGACCCGAGGACCGCGGGCCGACAGTTCGGGCGCCGGAATGGTGAAGCACGACAGAAAGAAAAAAGGGCGGTCTGCCATGCGGTCGAGGTTTTGCACAGCAAAGGGATGGGGCTCGGTGCCGAGAAGAGGCAAGGCGTGCCGGTGGCACGGCGCCGCCGGTTTGGCGATTGCCCTCGCCCTCTTCGGCGGATCGGGCGGACCGGGTTTTTCCGAATCCTGGTGGGAGAAAATGACGCGCAAAGGCGCGCCCGCTGAGCAGCCCGCACCCGCGCCGCCGGCCGGCGCGCCCAAAA
>JBATYB010000306.1:0-12066 GCA_049673825.1 Methylocella sp.
CACGCTCTTGCGCGCTTGCGAGTATCTTTTCGTAGGCTCGGCTCGCAACGCAATGACGACGCTTGCAGGCATGATCGCATTTTTTCGCGGCGAAACCGGCCGGCCGCACTTCGTCAGTTAGCGGCACGAAGGGTCGGCTGACCATAGCCTCTACGAGGACCGCTACTGGATTCAAACGTTTCGTAGGGTCCAGCTGTGCTTGATGCCGTAAAACTGGACGAGCCGATGGAGCATGGCGACGGGCTTGCCGTAGTAACGGTCTAGCCGCCGACACGTGCGAAGACCCAGCCGGCGCAGGCGAGCGAGCCTTGAGAGCATGCCGTTAAAAAGTTGCCCGATGCAGGTATAGCGCATGATTACTATATAGACGCAACTTCCTCTTATGGGTGGCTCCATCCCGGATAGCTTGCTGGATGGAACTTCTCCCATAACTACAAGATGCCGGCAAGCCGAAACTCGTCGCGATCATCGCGGTGGCGCGCAAGCTGTTGACCACCTCAATGCCGTGTTGCGCGACAAAAGACCGTGGCGTCTCATTAATGAGGAGCTTGCTCATGCCAAACCTTAGATCTGAATGGGTGCCCAAGGTCTGCGCCGGTTGGACGGGTCAAGGCCGCAAGCCGCGAAAGCGGGAGCGCGAAAGCGCGTGGCCCAGACCCGGCCGGCCGGTGCAGACAACACTTCCATCAGCAGATCACTCTTGAGTCGTAAGACAGTCGCTGAGTTCGTCGAAGGATGGCCTTATCCGCACTCGCCGTGCTCTCAAATCAATGCCTCGACCGCCGCATTCCCGATCCGCCGATGCTTACCGCCGAAGTCACGGCGTGGCAGAAAGACCGCAACGCCAACCACGCCAAAGCCGATTGGCACTTCGCCCCCGCCAGTGCCCGCATTATACTTAAACGCCGATACCCCGCACCTGGTTGATTCAGGCTACTACTCTTATCCGCCGCCGTCAGACTTTCCGGAAGCGCCGGTTCGCCCCGGGGCGGCGTTCTTCACCCGCGAGCTGGGGAATTCATCCTGCCCTAGGACGGCGTTAGGCAGGCGGCCTCCCCGGACGAGACCCTTCTCGACTTCCTGCAGAGCACCTATGAAGCCGCCGCGAACCTCGGGCATTGGCGGCGGGCCGGCTTGGAACGCGTGGTGGCCTGATCCGGAAATCGAGTGGAGCGCGCCCCGCCTCGTTCGCCATGCCGCGGGAGGGCTTCGGAAAGCCGATGCCGTAGGCTATCCCCGGTTTGCCGGCCGGGACGACTGGACAGCAGGGAGCGCATGACCCAACCGCAGCCTGGCGGCACGGAGCGCGGCACCGAGCGGATCGAGGCGTTCAGCGACGGCGTCTTCGCCATCGCCATCACCTTGCTCATCCTCGAAATTAAGGTTCCGAAGATCGAGGGAGCCGACTTGCTCGGCATCCTGCTCAACCTCTGGCCATCCTATTTCCCCTACGTCCTGAGCTTTGTCATGATCGGCATCCATTGGGCGAACCACCACTATGTCTTTAAGCCCCACCAGAAGACCAATCACGCGTTAAATCCTCTGAACCTTCTGTTTCTCCTGTTTATCGCCTTTCTGCCCCTGCCAACCGAGATACTCGGCGAGTACATGCTCGACAAAGCTAACCAGACGACGGCCGCCACCCTCTATGCCGTGAGTTTGCTGCTTCCGGCCGCCACCTGGCTGCTGATGTGGCTTTATGCCACCCGCGAGCATAGGCTCGTCGATCGCCACCTCGACGCCAGCTACTTGCGCCGCCTGACCTTGAAATACCTCGGTTCGGTCGTCCTTTATTCAGGCGCCGTCGTGGTCTCGCTGATCGATTTCAGATGGGGCTCGCCATCTGCGTTGGGTTGACGCTTCTATACCTGTTGCCGCCGAAAAGCCCCGTCTACACCCGGGGGGGACGGTAAAAAGCTCGCTAAATCTTTCACTCTATACATAATGCCTGCCGCCTTTCTCCAAAAACTCTGCGCTCTTTTCCGCCTCGCCTCTTTCGACCTCCAGATTCGATCTGGGGGTGACCCGTAACGGGGTGCCAATCCCTCTGGCGGCGGCAATTTTTGCACCGTTTGAGCTTGCTCTTATCTTGCAATCGCGCCAATTTGCGCCGCGGGTGCCAGCGAATCGCGGTGGCCCAGCGAACGCGTTTTCCTGAGTGTCGTCTAAATATTAGCTGGTTTCAACTTCGGCGATCCAATGCAACCGCGAAGCGGCGAACCGGAAACTCCACATGCGGCGAACGGCTCGCTTGACCGGGTGCCTATCCTTGTCGTCGAAGACGAACCGGACATGGCACGGGAAATCGCGGCGCAATTGACGAATCTTGGCTATCTGGCGCGGATCGCGGAAACCGGCGCGGCGGGACTCGCAGCGGCCCGCCGCGACCACGCCGCGCTCTTGATCGTCGACCGCATGCTCAATGGGATAGACAGCCTGTCGATGATCGAGACCCTGCGAAAGGAAGGTATGAGGAGTCCGGTCCTGGTCGTGAGCGCGCTCGCCTCCGTCGATGAGCGGATCCGGGGGCTGAAGGCGGGCGGAGACGACTACCTCATAAAGCCGTTCGCGATGGACGAACTCGCGGCGCGCGTCGAGGCCCTCTTGCGCCGGTCGAGCGACACCCGCGCCACGACGCTTCAGGTGGGACCGCTTAAGCTGGATTTGATCGCACGCTCCGCCTCGCGCGGCGAACGGGCTCTCGATCTACTGCCGGCCGAATTCAAGCTGTTGGAATATCTCATGCGGCATTCCGGCCAAACGGTGACCCGCACAATGTTGTTGGAGGACGTTTGGCGTTATCGCTTTATGCCGCGGACGAACCTGGTCGATGTCCATATCGGCAAGCTGCGGCGTAAGCTCGACTTGCCGGGCGATCCGCCGCTCATTCGTTCCATTCGCCGCTCCGGCTTTATGCTTCATGCGGACGAGTGAGCTTTTCAGGACGGCGACTTTCCGTCTGGCTGTCTTCTTTGCGCTCGCCGTATCGGTTTCGACGGCGGCCGTCTTCGTGTTCATCTACTGGCAAGTGGCGACGTTTGACGTCAAGCGGCTGGACACCGTCCTGGTGGAAGAAGTCGCACGGGCCGTGACCCAGCCAGAAGACCGTCTTAAGCGTGAGCTTGAGTTACGATTCACAACCGATCTTCGCCGGCTCGACTATGCGGCGCTGTTCGACAACACCGGCACGCTTCAGTACGGCAACATCGCGGCGATGCCAAAGGACCTCCCCATCGATGGCGCGGCCCACCTCGTCGAAGCGCGGCCGCTTCGGAGCACGGATACCGGAACCGAACCTGCGGTCTTCGTCGCCGGCCGCCGGCGGGACGGCGGCAGCGTGCTGCTCGGCCGGAGTCTCTACGAAGTTAATGCCCTCCGGCAGGTGGTTTTCGAGGCGCTCCTGATCGGGGTCGTGCCCGCCATTCTGCTGGCGCTCGCGAGCGGGATAATATTCAGTTTGCGCATGACCCGGCGGCTCAAAACGATTCACGAGACGACTCTGCGCATCATGCGCGGCGATCTCCAGGAGCGATTGCCGGCACACGGCAAAATGGACGACCTGAACTATGTGGCGAGCGCGGTTAACCTCATGCTCGACGAGATCGTCCGGCTTCTTGAGCAAATCAAGACCGTCGGCGACAATATCGCGCACGATCTGCGCTCCCCGCTGGCGGCGATGCGGACCAAGCTCGAACGCGGCCTTGCGGCCGGTTCCGGCCAGGAGTTGCGCGCCGCGGCGGAAGGCGCTCTCGGCGACCTCGACCATGGGCTCGCCATCGTCACCGCCCTTCTCCGAATCGCCGAGATCGAGTCCAGGCGGCGGCGGCGAGGCTTTACGCGCGTGGACTTGGCGCAGGTCTGCGCCAACGTGTTCGAACTCTACGAGCCATTGGCCGAAGCCAAACCGGTCGCGTTCACGCTGGACGCACCGGCGCCCCTTCCGGTCCCCGGCGATTTCGAACTGTTGGTTGAGACGATTGCGAACCTCGTCGATAATGCGATCAAATTCACGCCGGAAGGCGGCGCGGTCGCCATCGTCGCGAGGACGATAGGGGATCGGCCAACCGTGCGCGTGGCGGACGACGGCCCGGGAATTCCGGCGGCCGAACGCAACCAAATTTTTGAACGGTTCTACCGCTCCAGCAAAACCCGTCACATTCCAGGTTCGGGCCTTGGCCTGAGCATGGTGGCGGCGATCGCCGATCTTCACGGGTTCGATCTGCGCGTTGAAGATAACCGGCCCGGCGCCGTCTTCGAAATTTCTCCCCGTCAGGCGAGCTAAACGTTTCGCGAAAGCGAGGGTGGAATTGGTTAGCCATCGGATGCGACAGGACAACAACAAAATATTTTTCAGGAATAAAATATTTTATAATAAACCTGGGAGAGAAGGCCATGTAAGCGAAGATTGGAGCGATTCCTTCGATCAGATGATTCCATCCGATCGGGAAGCGCTCCAGGTTATCGACAAGAATGGAGTATCCGGCCATGACCCGGAGCAAGAAAACGGCCGCACACTATCGTGCGCGGACAATGGGGCTTACCGTGGGCATTGCCCGCGCTCAACCGCATGATCGTTCCCCGCCGATCAAATTTACGACGCCAATGCGAAGCCGTAACCACAATTAGCCCCCTCCCGCTGGGACCGCGCCTGCTTCCATCGCTCCGGAACGCGCGGCCGCCAAGGCCTGGGCGCCAGTCCCTTACACCTCGAGGTCCGGGCAACGTGACACGGTGATCGGGGAAGCAGGCCGATTGGTGCCGCCCGCCGCGGCCACACCGTAGCCCGATGGGATTGCCGTCCGATCTGTTCGGGGTCACTGAAAAGCTACGTTCAGGATCTCATAGCTCTTGCCGCCGCCCGGCGTATTCACCTCGACGGAATCGCCGGTTTTCTTGCCAATCAGGGCGCGCGCCGTCGGTGAGGTGATCGAAACCCGGCCGGCCTTCACATCGGCTTCGCTCTCGCCGACAATTTGGTATGTCTTCTTTTCGTCCGTGTCCTCGTCGACGAGCGTCACCGTCGCGCCGAACTTGATCGTGTTGCCGGAGAGTTTTGATACATCGATAACCTCGGCGCGCGACAATTTGTCCTCGAGCTCGGCAATGCGCATTTCATTCAAGGCTTGCGCGTCCTTGGCGGCGTGATACTCGGCATTCTCGGATATGTCGCCATGCGTCCGCGCTTCGGCGATCGCTTGGATGATGCGCGGACGCTCGACTTGCTGGCGCCGCTTCAACTCCTCTCCGAGGGCGGAGTAGCCGCCCGCCGTCATGGGGAACTTGTCCATGCTCATCACTCTTTCACGTCTGGCGTTCGCTCCGCCACTGGAGCGTGACCCGACTTGTTATCCGGTCATGCCCTAAGGCTTTGATATTGCATGATCCTACTCGGAAACCAATTTCCACTTTCAAAGATCATGCTCGAGAGCATGTTCCGGAAAAGTTGACCGATTTTTTCGATCAGAGCATGCCCCAAC
This sequence comes from Methylocella sp., assembly GCA_049673825.1. Taxonomy (GTDB): domain Bacteria; phylum Pseudomonadota; class Alphaproteobacteria; order Rhizobiales; family Beijerinckiaceae; genus Methylocapsa. The sequence continues at coordinate 5,478 of JBATYB010000306.1, forward strand.
ACTTTGAATCCGAGCGGTTCTTTCCCGATCAGACGATTCCTTCTGACCGGGAAGCGCTCGAGGTTCGCCGGTTCTGGCCCAGGCGTAATTTCCGCTTGCGCCGGGTATTTATTCTATCGCGATACTTTCGCTGAGACGCAACGCCGATCTCCGGCGGCGACCGCCAAAAGTGCTTCCTATCCGCGCCAGACGGTAACAGACACCTTCCCGAAACCGGCCGCAAGGGGTGTTTCACCAATCCGCGATTCTGCCCCCGCCCCTGTCCTGCCGCGCTTTAGCCAAAATAATCCTGCAGCGCGCGAACCGCCAGATCGCCGGCGAGATAGGCCCGAATTCCCTGCGACGCGGCGATCGCGCCGGCGATGGTCGTATAGTAGGGCACCTTATGCAAGAGAGCGGCGCGGCGCAACGACCGCGAATCGGCGAGGGCTTGCGCGCCTTCCGTCGTATTGAGCACAAGCTGGATCTCGCCGTTTTTGATCAAGTCGACGACATGCGGCCGGCCTTCCGAAACCTTGTTGACGCGCTGCGTCTTTACGCCCTCGCCATCAAGATAGCGCGCGGTGCCGCCGGTCGCGCGGATCTTGAAGCCGAGCCCCGCCAACAATCGGGTTGTTTCGAGGACGCGCGGCTTGTCAATGTCGCGCACCGAAACAAAGACAGTGCCCGTCCTTGGAACATTCGTGCCGCCGCCGAGCTGGCTCTTGGCGAAAGCGACCGGAAACGAGCGATCGAGGCCGATGACCTCGCCGGTCGAGCGCATTTCGGGCCCGAGCACGGTATCGACGCCGGGAAACCGGGCAAACGGAAATACTGATTCCTTGACGCCGATATGATCGAGACGCGCCGGGCGTAATCCGAAGCCGGCCAGGCTTTCCCCGGCCATGATCCGCGCCCCGATCTTGGCGATCGGCACGCCGATGACCTTGGCAACGAACGGAACCGTCCGCGCCGCGCGTGGGTTGACTTCAAGCACGTAGATTTCGCCGTCCTTCAACGCATATTGCACGTTCATCAAGCCGCCGACCCCGAGCGCCAGCGCGAGCTTCTTGGTCTCCGCTTCGAGCTCGGCGATCGTTTCGGGCGCCAGCGAGCGCGGCGGCAACGAGCAGGCGCTATCGCCAGAATGAATTCCGGCCTCCTCGATGTGTTCCATGATGCCGCAGATGAAGACTTGCCTGCCGTCCGAAAGCGCGTCGACGTCGATCTCGATGGCGTCCGACAGATAGCGGTCGAACAAAAGAGGGTTCTTGCCGAGCACGGTATTGATTTGCCCGGTCTTGTCGTTTGGATAGCGGGCCTTGACCTCGGAGGGAACGAGGCCCGGAAGCGTGCCGAGCAGATAGTCGTCGAACGCGGCGCTGTCGAAAATGATCGCCATCGCCCGCCCCCCTAGCACATAGGACGGACGCACGACGAGGGGGAGGCCGAGATCGGAGGCAACGAGGCGCGATTGCTCGACCGAATAGGCGATACCGTTCATCGGCTGCTTTAGGCCGATCTTGTCGAGAAGCCGCTTGAAACGGTCGCGATCCTCGGCGAGATCGATCGAATCGACCGATGTCCCGAGAATGGGAATGCCCGCCTGCTCGAGCGCATGCGCGAGTTTGAGCGGCGTCTGGCCGCCGAATTGCACGATCACTCCCTTGAGCTCTCCTTCCTCGCCTTCCTTGGCGAGGATTTCAAGCACGTCCTCGGCGGTCAGGGGTTCGAAATAGAGCCGGTCCGACGTGTCGTAATCGGTCGAGACCGTTTCGGGGTTGCAGTTGATCATGATCGTTTCATAACCCGCCTCGCGCAATGCGAAGCTCGCATGACAACAGCAATAATCGAACTCGATGCCTTGCCCGATCCGGTTTGGACCGCCGCCCAGGACGACGATTTTCTTGCGCGCCGTGGGATGCGACTCGCACGCCGGGGCGGCGCCAAAAGGCGGCGCGTAGGTCGAATACATGTAAGCCGTGGGCGAGGAAAATTCCGCCGCGCAGGTGTCGATCCGCTTGAACACCGGCCGCACGCCGAGCCTTTTGCGCAAGGCGGACACCTTCGCTTCCGGCACGTTGGCAAGACCGGAAAGCCGCGCATCGGAAAAACCCGCCGCCTTCAGCATCCGCAAGTTGGCGGCGTCGCCGGGCAAACCATGCGCGCGAACCTTGGCCTCGAGATCGAGAATTTCCCCGACGCGCGCGATGAACCAGGGATCGATTCCGCAGGCCTCGTAAATCGCGTCCGCGGGCATGCCATGGCGCAGGGCCTGGGCAACAACAAGAAGCCGGTCAGGAGTGGGACGCCCCAAGGCGGCCCGCAGCACGTTCATGTCGTCGCCGAGCCCCTCGATTTCGTCGAGACCATCTAATCCGGTGTCGAGCGAACGCAATCCCTTTTGCAGGCTTTCGGCAAAGGTCCGGCCGATTGCCATGGTCTCGCCGACCGATTTCATCGCCGTCGTCAGGATCTGTTCGGCGCCGGGAAATTTTTCAAATGCGAAGCGCGGGAGCTTGGTCACGACATAGTCGATCGAGGGCTCGAAGGCAGCCGGTGTCGCACCGCCGGTAATATCGTTGGCGATCTCGTCCAAGGTGAATCCAACCGCGAGTTTCGCGGCGACTTTGGCGATCGGAAAGCCGGTAGCCTTGGAGGCCAGTGCCGAGGAGCGCGAGACGCGGGGATTCATTTCAATCACGACCATGCGGCCATCCTTCGGATTGACCGCGAATTGCACGTTGGAGCCGCCGGTCTCGATGCCGATCTCGCGCAACACCGCGAGCGCGGCGTCGCGCATGGTCTGATATTCCTTGTCGGTCAGGGTCAGCGCCGGGGCGACGGTGATCGAATCGCCCGTATGCACGCCCATCGGGTCGATGTTTTCGATCGAGCAGACGATGATGCAATTGTCCGCCTTGTCGCGGACAACCTCCATCTCGAATTCCTTCCAGCCGAGCACGCTTTCCTCGACCAGAACCTCGTTCGTCGGCGAGGCGTCGATTCCGCGCTCTATGATCTCGATGTATTCCGCCTTGTTATAGGCAATGCCGCCGCCGGTCCCGCCCATGGTGAAGGACGGCCTCACGATCGCGGGCAGGCCTATGTCATCGATGACGGCAAGCGCCTGCGGCAAGGTTTTGATCTGATGCGAGCGCGGCGTCGCAAGGCCGATGCGGGTCATCGCCTCGCGGAAAAGCTTGCGATCCTCGGCCATGTCGATCGCCGCGGCGCTGGCGCCGATCATTTCCACCTTGAATTTTTCGAGCACCCCCATTTTTTTCAAGGAGAGCGCGCAGTTGAGCGCGGTTTGGCCGCCCATGGTCGGCAACAGCGCGAAGCCGCCGGGAATCGCGTGGCGCTCCTTACTTATGATCTTGGCGACGATTTCCGGCGTGATCGGCTCAAGGTAAGTGCGATCGGCGATGTCCGGATCGGTCATGATCGTCGCGGGATTGGAATTGACGAGGACGATCCGGTATCCCTCCTCGCGCAGCGCCTTGCAGGCCTGGGTGCCGGAATAATCGAATTCGCAAGCTTGGCCGATGATGATCGGCCCGGCCCCGATGATCAGGATCGTCGAAATATCCGTCCGCTTGGGCATTTGGTCTCGTCAGAACCCACAAAACAAGGCCGTGCTTTCGGCTTTTCGCCGGAGCGCGTCCCGAGGCGGAAGCCAAAACCGTTGTCGTTCCACACTCGGCTGTCTCCGTAGACGGGATTTGGGGGAATGTGAACAGAGGGAGGCTGCGAGCCGTGTCACGCTGATCCAAATATCCTGTGGCGGGACCGTTCGCGGCCATCGCGGTCGCTCGTCTCAAGGAGACCGGAGACGTCCGCAGGACGATGACGCGGCAAGCATTACTTTCGCCTTATTTTCACGTCGAGGTCGGGCTCGACCTCCAGTTGGATGCGTAAATCGAGCAGCGCGCCACTGAGCGTGTCGAACACATTCGCATCATCGGTCACTTCCACAAACGTGACCTGGACGATGCCATCGACGGTCGTGACTTTGCTCAGCTTTCCGCTTCCCTCCAACATCCGCTTCACGATCGCGCCGGTAAGCGCACGTTCAACCTCGTTCACGTCCGCCACACGCGCCTCCTTTCCAACCCCACGGTATATAAGCGGCCTGATCCAACCAGCGCGGCTGGAGCAGGCGGACGTCAAGCCCAAGACTTTGGCCCGGAGCGTGTTTAGATTATGGCACGGCGGGTTCACCGGCCCGTGTGGCTCGAGAAACGCCGGGCTTGTCGAATAACCCCGATCTTGGCAAAAGCAGCTTGCGGCCGGTCATTCGGCCACAATCAAATCTTGTGGCGGCGAACTCGCCCCTTTATGCTGGCTGAATGAGCATGGACATGAAGGACACTACACCCGGCCCTCGCCACGACCGTGGCGCCCAAGACCGTGACGCAAAGGTCACGCGGTTGCGCGGCCGGGCGAGCGAATTCGAAAATTTCGATCCGCCGCCGCCGCGCGGCCGCGGAATTCGCGCGGTGCCGTTGCGCATCATATTGCCTAATCTCGTCACCTTGCTGGCGCTGTGCGTGGGCTTGACCGCGATCCGGTTCGCGATCGAGGGCCAGTTCGAAACTGCCGTCGCCGCGGTCCTTGTCGCCGCCATTCTCGATGGATTGGACGGACGCATCGCGCGCGCGCTGCGCGGCACCTCGCGGTTCGGCGCCGAACGCGACTCCCTCGCTGATTTCGTCGCGTTCGGGGTCGCGCCGGCGCTCATCCTTTATTTCTGGGGGCTGCACGAAATGAAGAGCTTCGGCTGGTTCGCGGCGCTTGTTTTCGCGGTCGCGGCGGCGCTGCGCCTTGCCCGCTTCAATGTCATGATCGACGATCCGGACCGGCCGCCTTGGCAGGCCCATTTCTTCACCGGAATGCCCGCGCCGGCGGGCGCCATAGTCGGGCTCATGCCGCTTTATCTCAATCTCTCGATTTTCGCGGTTCCCAATGTCCGTGCGCTGGCTCCTTTCGAAATCGCCTATGTGTTGATCGTAGCCTTCTTGATGGCGAGCCGAGTCCCGCATTTTTCCGGCAAAAGGATTGGCCGCGTGCCGCGCGAATATGTGATTCCCGTTCTTTTCGGGATCGCCGCGTGCATTCTCCTGCTTGCGACCTTTACGATGGAAATGTTGATCGGCCTGACCTTGGTTTATTTGGCGACCATCCCCATCGCCATCCGCCGCTTCAACGCCTATGCGGCGGCGGACGCCGCACGGCAGGCTACCGCGGCGGCCGCCGGAGCGCCGCCCGTTGCGCACGCGCGGAAATGATGGGCGGAATTGCTCCCGGGGGGTCCGCCCTGACGATCGGTGCATAAGCGTCAGAACAAGCCGGACTCGAAACCCTACCCGGCCAGCCAGTTCACAAGGGCACGTTTCTCGATTAGGGTCCGCGCGGAAAAGCTCCGCCGGGCCGCCGCGGAGCGACGGCGGTCCAAATTCAAGGAAACAAATGTCGAAGGAAGAATTGCTCGAATTTCCAGGGACCGTCGTCGAATTGCTCCCGAATGCCACGTTTCGCGTCAAGCTCGAAAACGACCACGAGATTATCGCGCACACCGCTGGAAAGATGCGCAAGAATCGTATCCGCGTTCTCACCGGCGACAAGGTCCTTGTGGAAATGACTCCTTATGACCTGACCAAGGGCCGCATTACCTACCGGTTCAAATGATCGAGATCCCGACGATGGACAGCCGCCGTGACCGGGGACGATAGGGCTTGGCGTCCAAGGCTTGTTTTGGCTTCGGCGTCGCCCCGGCGGCTCGAACTCCTGCAACAGATCGGCGTCGAGCCGGACGCCTTGCTTCCCGTCGATCTCGATGAAACCCCGCGCAAGACCGAGCTGCCGCGTAGCCTCGCGGTGCGGCTGGCGCAAGAAAAGGCGAGCGCCGCCGCGCGGATCGCCTCGAACCGGCCCGAGCTCGCCGGTGCATATGTCATCGGGGCCGACACGGTCGTCAGCGTCGGCCGCCGCATTCTGCCAAAATGCGAGATTGTGGCGGAGGCGGCGCAATCCTTGCGGCTTTTGTCGGGCCGGGCGCACCGGATTCATACCGCGGTCTGCCTCATCACGCCAAAGGGCCGCGCGCGGCACAAGCTGGTCGAGACGCGGCTGCGCCTCAAACGGCTGTCGGCCGCCGAGATCGAAGCATATCTCGGATCGGGCGAGTGGCGCGGCAAGGCCGGAGGCTATGCGATCCAGGGCCTTGCCGGCGCATTTGCGCAAAAGCTTATTGGGTCCTATTCCGCGGTCGCCGGTCTGCCGCTCTACGAGACCATGTCGCTGCTTGCCGGCGAAGGCTTTCCGGCGCATGTTTCTTGGTTGAACCGGGTATGACTTTCCCTTTAACCCCAAGCATCGGCCAAACCATGCCAGGCGCAAAACCGGAAAACCGTTTTGATGAAAAACCAGCCGGAGCATCGGTCCGGCCCTGTCCGATCTGCGGCAAGCCCGCCGCTTTCGCCGACCGCCCGTTTTGTTCAAAGCGCTGCGCCGACGTCGATCTTCACCGTTGGCTCGGCGGGGTTTACGCCATTCCGGCAGCGCATGAACCGGACGCGGAAACCGATGGCGGGGGCAAGCAATGAGC
>JBATYB010000307.1:0-2318 GCA_049673825.1 Methylocella sp.
ACCGGAATGCCTCTCCGTCTCATATGTGCTGAGCCCGGACACCCCCTTGTGCCATGCTTGCCGGATATCTATAATGCTGCGGCTCTCCCGCCCAGCTTGTTGAGAGGTTGCGATGAGTTCGCCAACGACACCGCCGGAAAAGGGGGTACCCCTCGGCCGGATACTCATCATCCTCAGTGTCTTCGCCATCCCTGGCCTCATCTACTTAGGGGTCCGGCATCTCGGCGAAAGGGTCAAAATAGTCGACGTTCCGCTCGTCGGGGAGTGGCAAGCCCCTCGCAAGCCCTGGCGCATCGTGTTTCGTCCGGACAAGACGCTTGTGAGCTCCACGAGTCCTTCGCAACCAAGCGCTTCGGAAGCATGGGCTTCGGGACCGGGCACGTACTCGGTGGATTATTTCGGCACGCTGTGGGTAAAGCTGAATAACGGCAAGATCTACTCGGCGGCTTTGACAGCGGAGAGCCCCAACCGGTTCGACCTCATTGAATCCGACACTCTAGTGCCGACCGTGTTCGAAAAGGTGCGGCCGCAAAAGCCGCCGGATTCGCCGAAGGAATCCCCGGGCTAAGGCAGGTCCTTAAATCTCGCAGTCCGCAAGCGTACCGCCAAACGATTGGCCGATCCGGTTAAGCCGGAGATTCACGCCGAGCCGATCCCAAGACCAGCGGTGCACGCGCTACCCGCGATCGGTCACCGGACGCTATCCGCCAACTTGGCACCGCTTCTTCCTCGCGACCCAACCTGCCGCGAAAAAGCGCGTATCACCTATCGTCACGGAGGCCTGTTCCGCGAATTGATTTCGCCTCGACGGACCCCGTGGTAAGCACGCATTTTCCGATCGTCAGCCCGGATTGAACATCGCGGTGGGCCAGACCGGCTTGTTCGAGCGGGTAGCACCTCGTGGGTGGCGGGACCAGCCTCCCTTGATCGAAATCCGTCAGCAAATTGCGCATGATCCGATCGAGGAGGGAGACCTCGTCGAACAAATAGCTCAAATTGAAGGCCATGACGCTCTTGTTTTCGTTGGCGAGCCGCAGAACGCCAAAACGCGGCAGGAGCGCATAACGTATCATGGCCGCTAATGCGCCGATCAGCTTTCCGTTGCGCGGGACAATGCCGTGCGACCCGTACGCGACCAGCCGCCCCATCGGTGCCAACAATCGCAAGCTCTGGCGCAGTGTTAGCCCGTTGGCGTCGAACACGGCGTTATACCCATTCGGCGCGTAACGGCGAGCCGCGGCGAACCAATTCTCGCCTGATGCATCGATGACCGCGTGCGCGCCCGCCTCGTTTGCCGCCTGAAGCTTATGGGGAGACCCGACGACGCCCACGGCGTGGATGCCCCTCAGACGAGCGAGCTGCAGCAACGCCCCACCTACGCCGCCCGCGGCGGAGTGGACGAGCACGGTGCTTGCCGGCCGGGGCGCCGCAAGCTCGTCCAACGCATAGGCCGCCGTGAGAAACACGACGGCTATGCCGGCGGCTTGGGGAGCCGTCAGCCGGCTGGGACAAGCGAAGACTTGATGGCGAGGAACCGCGACTTGTTCCGCATACCCTCCGAAACGGGTGAGCGCGATCACCCGCTTTCCGATGTCGAGGCCGTGGACTCCCTCGCCGAGTGCCGACACCCGCCCGGCGACCTCGAATCCAGGCGTAAATGGCCACCCGGCGTAGCGCCAGGAGGCGGCATAAAGACCAAGCCGCGCTATGCAATCGGCGAAGTTTACGCCAGCCGCTTCCACGTCGATCACCACCAGGCCGGGGCTTGGCGTGGGCGGCGCCGCATGGACGATCCTTAGCACACGAAAACCGCCGGGATGGAGGATCGAAATTTGGCGCATCGGATTGGTCTCAGCCCTGGCCTTGCAAGAGAAAGTCAAGCTTTGGCAAGAGAATTTTGTGGCGCCCGATCTCGCCGCCGGGACACCAAGCCCTGCTGCGCTCCTCGACACCATTGACGGGGGTGATGCGGCGCGTTCCGGCACCTTGGCCCGGCGCGCCGGAACAGGCGACATTAACCGGACGATGGAGCTGCGCCGCCTGGCATTTACGCGAAGCCTCGTAAAGCCGGATTATCGCGCGGGATATCGACGATAATGGCGATGGCGATAATGCCGGTGCCCTCTCAGGCCCCAGCTCGATGCAATTCCCGGCCCCGCAGTATAGCCGATCACGCCGCCCGCGACCAACCCGTGTCCGGGCTCAGCAGATATGAGACGGAGAGGCATTCCGGTCTCGGCAGATTTGAAGATACTGGTTTGGGGTTTTGCCGTCGAGAGCGCCATGCGGCCTGAAGTGGTTGTAGAGATGCTGGAAGG
>JBATYB010000308.1:0-2043 GCA_049673825.1 Methylocella sp.
GGCCGCGCGACGAGGAGGGTCCGTCAAGAATGACGCCGGCGGCAAACGATTCCGGGAGCGGAACCTCGCAAGAACCGGCAAGCTTGCGCGCGTCGCCGCGGCTTGTCGAGAATCCCCTGCTTGACAAATTGTCGCGCGTCCATTGGTCAACGCCGCTGTTTGTCTATTTGCCCTTGGTTTTCGTCCTCGCGGGCTTGAGTCTGAAAGCCTGCGACGCTGGGCTTGTCCTTTGCGCCACGGCGCTTGGCTATTTCATTTGGACCCTGATCGAATATTTCGGCCACCGCTTGCTGTTCCATTGCGTGTTTCCCGGCCGTTTGGGCGCGAAAATTCATTTCCTGATCCATGGCGTCCATCACGTGCATCCCAACGATCCGCTGCGCCTCGTCATGCCGGTGTTGCTCAGCGGACCGATCATGCTGCTTGCTTATGCCGTCATGCGGCTTCTGTTCGGCATGCCCCTCGGATATCCGGTGCTGATGGGTTTTATCATCGGCTATCTCGCCTATGACATGGTGCATTACTATGTGCATCATGGCGAGCCCAAGACCCGTTTGGGCCTGACTTTCCGGCGTCTCCACATGCTGCACCATTTCCGCGATTCGACGCGTGGCTTCGGGGTCAGCGTGCCCTGGTGGGATTACGTTTTTAAGACCGCGCATGTCCGCACGGAGCGCGGCGGGACCGGCACTTGAACGTGGAAACCGGTCTCTGGCACGAATGGATTGGCGAAAGCGCAATTGCTCCAGCTTTCGCTCGGCCAAAGCCGGCGGAGTGGAGCGATAACCAGATCACCGCGGCATGGCTCGGGCACGCAACTGTGTTAATCAATTTTTTCGGGATAAAGATTCTCACGGATCCGGTTCTGTTTCCGCGGATCGGAATCCGGTTGCCCGGACTTACACTCGGACCTAAACGCCTGACCGCGTCCGCGCTGACCGTTCGCGAACTCCCCAAGATCGACATCGTGCTTCTTTCCCACGCGCACTTCGATCATTTCGACATGCGCACGCTCCATCGATTTGACCGTTCGACCACGGCGATCACCGCCGGGCGGACAAGTGATCTACTTCGTTGGACGCGGTTCCGCGACGTGAGCGTACTGCGTTGGAAAGAAATAAAGTCTGTAACAACGTTCGCCGGCACGATCGACATCGTCGCGTTCCGGGTAAAACATTGGGGCGCGCGGAAGCGGCGCGACACCTATCGCGGTTACAATGGCTACGTTCTTGAGAGAAATAACCGTCGCATCATTTTCGGCGGTGACACCGCGTTGAGCGATTCGTTTGCGGAGTTGCGCGCTTCCGGTCCCATCGATTTGGCGATCATGCCGATCGGCGCTTACAATCCCTGGATTCATTCGCACTGCACTCCGGAACAAGCCGTGCAAATGGCCAATGAAGCCGGCGCTCATTTCATCATGCCGGTCCATCATCAAACTTTCCACCTCAGCTTCGAAGACTTTCGCGAACCGATCGAGCGCTTCCAGGCCGCGCTGCATAAGACACCGGAACGCATCGCCCTCCGCGAAATCGGCGAGACATTCGTTCTCCCGTAGATGCCGACCTTTCGTTCCCACTTGTCGGTTGACTCGCCGGGTACAATCTTTGACCCGGCGTGCGACTTGCGGCGCTTTCCCGCGGACGTCTTGCTCTCCTCTCCCGAGACTTTGTGCCCCTGGCTCGGCGGAGTGCGGGAATTTTCGGGCACCTTTGGCAGCAGATTGAGCTTGGCGCGAAGGTGGGCGCGCGCGGGATACGAGTTGAGTTCCAGAGCGCCGCGCGGCGGTGACTCGCCAAGTTTGCCCGGCCTAATCAGGCAGCGCCGCTAATGCTACAGTTGTGATTATACGGCCTTACGTAGCCTTGCGGCGTGAATCGCGATGGGGGGACGAATGGCGGTTTCGGATTGGTCAGGCGTGGGGCTGCCCTGGTTTGAAGAGCTAGCGACGTTGAAGGGTCGCATCGGAGGATTGTTTCGTCGCGCCGAGCCACGGCGGCAAATCGGCCTTCTTCTTGAAGGGCTGATTGGCGGCGCCGAACG
>JBATYB010000309.1:0-7681 GCA_049673825.1 Methylocella sp.
ACATTGCGAACATCCGCGTTCCGGTGATCGCGGCCGTCGAGGGACGCGCCCATATCCACTCGGACTACGCGCTCCTCGCTAGCGTCATCGTGGCGGCTGAAGGTGCGACATTCCAGGACGTCGGCCATTTTGCCGTGGGAGTTACGCCGGGTGACGGGATCTTTACAACATGGAGTTATCGGGCTGGAGCAGGTCGAGCCGAGGCATTCCTGCTCAATCCACAGCCGCTGCCAGCGCGCACCGCACACGAATGGGGAGTCGTGGCAGAGGTAGTACCGAACGGCGAGGCAGTGGCACGCGCTCGGGAACTGGCCGATTTGTACCTGCAGGCTCCGGAAGTGACGCGCCGGAATACGCGCATTCACTTCATTCAACCGCTGAAGGAGCGCATCGTGCGGGAAGTCGGTTACGGACTATCCCTCGAAGGAGCGTCATCGGCCGATTTGGTAAAATCAAAGCAATCGAAGAGTTAGTCTCTCACTCAGAGAAAATCAGCGTGAAGGGGGTCGTATGGGCGGACCGCGATTGATGCGGTCCGGTCTTAAAACAGGTGGCGGAATACAAAGAAGAGGAACGCCGACAAGGCAATCGCGCAAGGCAAGGTCAAAACCCAGGCAAGCGCGAGGCTGCGTATGGTCGACATCTGCACGCCAGAGCCATTGGCCGCCATCGTGCCCGCCACGCCCGAGGAAAGCACATGCGTGGTCGAGACTGGCAGGCCAAAACTGTCGGCGGCGCCAATCGTCGCCATGGCGACGATTTCGGCCGCCGCGCCCTGGCCATAGGTCAGATGCTGCTTGCCGATCTTTTCGCCGACCGTGATGACGATGCGTTTCCAGCCGATCATGGTCCCGAGCCCGAGCGCGAGAGCGACCGATACTTTCACCCAGTCCGGGATGAATTTGGTCGCATTGTCGAGACTCTTTTTGTAGGCGGCGAGCGTCGCAACATCTTGCATTGAAAGCTCTGCTGCCTTGTCCTTTAGCAAGAACCGGATAGCCTCGGATGCGAGATACATGTCGTTGCGGGTATTTCCTACCTGCGCCGCCGGGATTTGCGAGATCGCGCCATAGGATTGAACCTGGTTCGCGATGCCGCGGATAAGCACGGCGAGCGAGGGATAGGTCCCCTCATTGATTTGATGCGAGGTCAGGTAATTCGTGACCGCCGGGCGCGGATCGCCGAGGACGCTGTAGCCCGCTGCTTTGGCTTCGACCACCTTCGAGGCGGCCACCGAGTTTTGCACGAAACTTGGCACGTAAGCCGCCGGTCGCGTCCGGTTCAAGGCATAGGCAGTTGGCACCGTGCCGATCAGGACCAGCATGATGAGGCCCATGCCCTTTTGCCCGTCATTCGAGCCATGCGCGAAGGAGACGCCGGCCGAGGTGAAAATGAGAAGCCCGCGAATCCACAAGGGCGGCGCGAACTGACCCTTCGGCTCGGCATAAAGTTCGGGCTTCCGGATAATGAATTTCATAAGTATGAGTAGCAGTGCTGCACAAACGAACCCGACGACCGGAGAGACTAAGAGCGCATAGCCGATCTCTGTCGCCTTGCTCCAATCAACTCCGGACGTTCCGTCGCGTCCGCGCATCAGCGCGTTGGCCATTCCAACGCCAATGATGGAGCCAATCAAAGTATGCGAGCTGGAGGCCGGCAAGCCGAGCCACCACGTGCCGAGATTCCAGATGATCGCGGCGACCAGCATCGCGAAGACCATCGCAAATCCGGCCTCGGACCCGACTTGAAGAATCAATTCGACCGGCAACAGCGAAACAATCCCGAAGGCGACCGCGCCGGTCGAGAGCAAGACGCCAAAAAAGTTGAAGAAACCCGACCAAACCACCGCGACGGGAGGGGCGAGCGAATGGGTGTAGATGACGGTTGCCACCGCGTTGGCTGTGTCGTGGAACCCGTTGACGAATTCGAAGCCGAGCGCGATCAGCAAAGCGACGCCGAGCAGAAGGAAGGGCAATATGCTGGTGACCGTGGTTCCCGCCGCCGAAATGTCCCTGTAACGTTATAAGCGGCGAAGAAGAGCCCGAGAGCCATAATGGCAAGGAAAATCAGGATCGTCCTGATCCCCATCGGCTGATCGAGCTTTGGCCGCGGACTTTCGGCCTGGGTGGACGCGATATCTGTCGTGGAAATGGCCGTCATCGGAACGCCTCCCTTGCGCGCCAGCGACGGTTAGGCGCGGTGCACGACAGACGTGTGACAAAGCCGCGCCGGCCGCCTCCGCAAATTGCGTTAAAGATGGCGTCGCGGCTCGCTCGAAAAGGTGAAATGGACCGGCGCGGCGGAGCCGCTCGAACCGGCTGCTTGGGTACAAACCCGACCGCTCCTGGTCCCGTCTATCATGCTGCCCGGGTTTTTCTGGCAGGAGAGGAGGGACTCGAACCCCCAACCCCCGGTTTTGGAGACCGGTGCTCTAACCAATTGAGCTACACTCCTACGCGCGCGCATTTTTAGCGTGAACCCTCTTGCCAGTGCAAGGGCGGTCCGGCCAGGACGGCCCTCGCCGGGCGTTCAGGCGTAGCGCAAAGTTGCAAACATGCCCGCGTGCTGGTGGTACAAAAGGTGGCAATGAAACGCCCACCATCCCGGATTGCCGGCGTCGAAAGCCACGGTCACGGTCGCTTTCGGAGGCACCAGCACCGTGTCGCGCAAGGCGCCGGCAAAGCGATGGCCGCCGATCGCGACAACCTGAAATGTGTGACCATGCAGATGCATGGGGTGCCGCATCATGGTTTGATTGGTGAGCACAAGCTCCACCCTTTCGCCCTCGGCGACCATGAGGGGCGGGACATCCTTGCTCCAAGCCACATTATTGATGGACCATCGGTAGCCTTGCATCGATCCGGTCAAATTCACTATGTGCGTCCGGTCCGCCTTTCGGTCCACCAGAGGCTCGGCGGCTCTTAGCGAACGCTCAAGGCCGAGAGTGAGCGGTCGCGATGCCGCGCTGGCCAATCCGGAAATGCGCCTAACATGTCCTTTCCCGGCAAGGAGCACGACGCCGGTCTGCCTGCGCTCGCCTTCCAGCACGGCAAGCACCGGATAGGCGGCCGCAACGTTGGGAATGGTGAGCTCGATGTCCAGCCGCTGCGAGTCGGCGAGCGGGAAGCTGCGGCCGCGAACCGGTTGGACAGGGTTCCCATCCACGGCGACGAGGTCGCCTTTGAGCCGGCCGAGATCGATGTGGAAATTGCTCATCGAAGAGCCGTTAATGATTCGCAACCGCACGCGGCCGCCCGGTTCGACGTTTACCACTTCCGGATCGGCGAGTGTGCGGCTATTGGCGAGAAAGGCATCGTAGCGAACATCGTTCAAATCCGGCTTGCTTTTTATAGTCGGCATCGCCTTGCCGCGCATATTCATGCCAGGCATGTCATCGGTTTGGCGCGACTGGAGCTGCGCAAAGATCCGGTCCGGCGGGGTGAAGCTGAAGTCGGCGAGCATGACGACAACTTCCTGCTGGCCCGGGTTCTCGCTTCCGTCCCTGATGATCAGCGGCGCCGACAACAAAAGCTGCTCCTGCAAGCCATAATGCGAGTGCATCCAGTAGGTGCCGCCGCGGCGCAAAGGGAAATCGTAGCCGGCGCTGCCTCCCGGTGGAATCGCGGGTCCGGAAACTCCGGGGACGCCGTCTTGCCGCCAAGGCGGTGTGAGGCCGTGCCAGTGGATCAGGCTCGGCTCTTCGATGTGGTTTTCGACCCGAACGCGAAACGGCTTGCCGGCTTCGGTGGTGATCCCGAAGATTCCGTCGGGCTGGCAGATGCAAAACACGGACGCGGACTTGCCGTTTACCTCGATGTCGCGGCGCTCGAGCCGCAGCACCGTCGGCGCGGCGTCGCCCGTCTGCCCGCGCACCCGCGATGCCGCGCCAACGGCAATGCTCGCAGCAAGAAAGTTACGGCGCGATAGCATGAAAACCTCCGATGCGGATAGCCTAGAGCGTTGTCGTTGCAAAACACTTGGCAAGTGAAAAAGTTGCGCAAGTGAAAAAGTTGCCAACGAAATCATGCCGGAGACGAAAGCGCCGCCAGTTGAGGTGATGGCTGGGTCTGAACCTTGCCTATTGCGGGTTTTCCAGGCTGAAGGTTTCCGATGTCTCGTCATAGGCGAAGAGCTCGCCGTAGCGGCCCCAGTTCACCACGCTCTTCAAGGTCCGGTCGGCATAGTCTTCCGACATGTAATCCTCGAGTTCCTCCAAAAAGCGGACCGCGCGGGCGGTATGGGCGGGCCGCTCGTCGAGCACCAGCTTTATCCGCGCGGCCAGCGGCAAATAGGTCAGAAGATGATCGCCGAAGAGCTTCTTGCGCACATCGACATCCGCCTCGGCGAAGCGGTGTCCGGCCGGCGTCAATTTGATGTCGCCTTCCTCGAGCTCGGCGAAGCGCAGCAATTGCAAGGTTTCGGCCACCGGAAAAAGTTCGTCGACTTCCATTTGCAGGCTGTCGGCGAGCGCGGGAAGATCGGCGCGGCCCAAATAGGGTTCGGCGGCGATTTCCTCGATCATGCCGGCGATCGTGTTGGTCGAAACGCGCGGCAGAGTCATGCCAAAGCCGAGACCGGGGAACGCCCCCTCGCGGCCCGGCGCCACCGGTTCCGGCCGCTTGGTCATGAGCGCGTAGATCTTGTCCACCAATTGGCGGAACGCGGGATCGAGCCGGTTGCGCGGATGCTGCAGCCTGACCTGAATTTCGGCGGCGATCCGGCCGGGATTGCTCGACAGCACGATAATGCGGTCGCACATCAGCACCGCCTCCTCGATGTTGTGAGTGACCATGAGGATGCTCTTGATCGGCATGCGCCCCTCGACCCAGAGGTCGAGAAGGTCGGTGCGCAGGGTTTCCGCGGTGAGCACGTCGAGCGCCGAAAAAGGCTCGTCCATCAAAAGAATATTGGGCTGGACGACGAGCGCCCTCGCAAAGCCGACCCGCTGCCGCATGCCGCCGGAAAGCTCCTTCGGGAAGGCCGACTCGAAACCGTCGAGCCCGATGAGGTCGATCGCTTTTAGCGCGCGCCTGCGCGCTTCGTCCTTGGCGACCTGTTTCGCCCTGAGGCCGAGCTCAACATTGGCGAGCACGGTCAGCCAAGGAAACAACGCAAAACTCTGAAACACCATGGCGACGCCATCGACCGGACCGCGCACCGGCTGGCCAAGATAGCTCACCTCGCCGCCGGAGGGGAATATGAGCCCGGAGACGATCCGCAGGAGCGAGGATTTGCCGCAGCCGGACCGGCCGAGCAGGCCGACGATTTCGTCCGCTTTCAGATCGAGCGAAACATCGTCGAGGACGGCCGGCCCAAGCTCGCCCGATCCGGTCTGGTAGCGCTGCGAGATGTTTCTAACCTCAAGCAAGGACTTCTTGCTTGCCAATGAGGTCCGCGCATTGTTGTCTTGCATGAAATCACCTCAATCGAGCCGCAAGCGCCTTTCGGCGAGGCCGTAGAGCGGGCGCCAAAGAAGGCGGTTGAACATAATGACGAAGACCGACATGACCGCGACGCCGAGCACGATTTTGGGATAATCGCCATCCGCGGTCGCCTTGGCGATGTAGGCGCCGATCCCATGCGCCGACACCGTGTCGCCGCCCCATTTCACATATTCCGCGACGATCGCCGCGTTCCAGGAACCGCCCGAGGCGGTCAGCGCTCCAGTCACGTAATAAGGGAAAATAGCGGGGATGATAACGTTCTTCCACCAATCCCAGCCACGAATGCGAAAATTCGCTACCGCTTCCTTGAGATCGTTCGGAAACGCCGAGGTGCCTGCGATGACGTTGAAAAGAATGTACCATTGCGTGCCGAGGACAATCAGAAAGCTAAGCCAGATGTCGGGGTTTAGGGAAAACTTCAGAATAAAAACGACGGCGACGGGGAAAATGACATTCGCCGGAAACGCCGCCAGGAATTGCGCCAGGGGCTGCACTTTCTCGGCGAGCGCCGGCCGTAGGCCGATCCAGATCCCGGCCGGCACCCAGACCAAGGTCGCCAGCGCCATGAGCAGGACCACGCGCACCATGGTGAACAGGGTATAGAGCACGCTTTGCCAAAAATCGCTCCAGCTGAGTTCCTGGCGCACGTAGGCGACGATAAGCCACCCGGCCCAAGCCGTGCCGAAACCGACGCAAGCTACCCATAGAATGTCGATCGCGCGGCTAAGCGCGGGGCTTTGTGGCGCCGAGCGGGAGGAGCGAACCGGAAGCTCCATGCGAAGAAGCGCTATTGCATGCAACAGTTGGGCAGGCGCGCGCATCGCCGCACGCATCCAATGTGTCCTTGCGAAGACATTCGCCACGAAAGACTTTTCCTGGATTTGACCGGCCGAAAGCTCGACCCGAAATCGCGCCGAGAAAGCGACCAGCGGACGGAACAGCAATTGGTCATAGGCAAGGATCACGGCCAGCATGGCGACGACCGCCGCGAACACCGCATCGATGCGCTTTTCCTCGATGGCGAGGGCAAGATAAGAGCCAATGCCGGGCAATTTGATGGTGGTGTCTCCTACCGAAATCGCTTCCGATGCGACGACGAAAAACCAGCCTCCTGACATCGACATCATCATGTTCCAGATGAGCCCGGGCATCGCGAAGGGCGTTTCCAGTTGCCACAACCGCTGCCACCATGAAAGCCCGAAACCACGCGCAACCTCGATCAGGTCGCGCGGGACATTGCGGAGCGACTGGTAAAAGGAAAACGCCATGTTCCAGGCTTGCGAGGTGAAAATCGCGAAGATCGCCGCGCATTCGGCGCCCAGGATCGAGCCGGGAAAAAGGCCAAGAAAAAAGGTCACCGTGAACGACAGAAAGCCGAGGATCGGTACCGATTGCAGGACGTCGAGCAGCGGAATGAGGACGAGCGCGGCGCGCCGGCTTTTGGCGGCAAGCGTCGCGTAGACGAACGTGAAGACCAGCGAGGCGGTGATGGCGGCGAACATGCGCAAAGTCGTGCGCAAGGCATAATAGGGCAAGAGCGTATAGTCGAGCGAAACGACCGCCGATTCGGGCGCCGTCAGCGGCACGGTCAACCCGTGCGAAACATGGGTGATCGCGATGAAGGCGGCCAGGATCAGGGCAAATGCAAAAAGATCGTATTGGTTGGGCAGCGCCTTGCGGCCGAGCGAGGTGAAGGCGACGAATCGGGAGAGCATGGCAGCCTTTCACGAGAGTCTTGCGGGCGAGTTTGGCGGTGACGAACATGTGAAAAAAGGCGAACTCAGTGCCGGGGCCGGGCGGAAGCCGCCGCCGCCTTTTACGCTCATCGAGACAGATGAAAAATAGATGACGGCAAAAACGGCGAACGGCGTTCCGCACCGCCGGTTCGAAGAGTCTTCGCGGATTTATTCGGGAATTCGGGGGATTGCGCCAAGTTAACCAAAACGAACGGTTGATTGCGGGACAGCCGTTTTTTTGACTTTTTAACGACATATTACGGATTATGGAATAATTCGAGCATGTCGGTATGTGGCTCTTATGTCGATGCGATGTTTTCCTCGTTGCTTTTTCCCGCTCGGCTCGTTTTTTGCGCTCGGCCTCGCGCTGCTCGCCGGCGGCTGCGCGGGCGGCGTCACCGGCGAGGATCTCTTCCCGAGCCCGTCGGATTACGAGGTTGGCGGCATCGACGTCTCCAAATATCAGGGCGATATCGACTGGAATAGCGTGCGTGCCGCCGG
>JBATYB010000310.1:0-1963 GCA_049673825.1 Methylocella sp.
CTTGCCGTCCTTGCCTTGCGCCTCGCCGGCCGCGTCGCGAGCGAGCCGCGCCGCGGCAAAATTCAATTCGGCGACGAACTCTTCCATGCCGTAATCGGCTTGAGAGATCCGTGTCGAATTGAATGTATTCGTCTCGACGATGTCGGCGCCGGCTTCGAGATAGGCGAGATGAATGGCCTTGATCGCCCGTGGCTGGGTGAGACTCAAGAGATCATTGTTGCCACGCAGGTCGCGCGGCCAATCCGCAAAGCGCGCGCCGCGAAATTCAGTCTCGTTGAACTTGTGTTGCTGGATCATCGTGCCCATGGCACCGTCGAGCACCAAAATTCTTTCGCGGGCGGCGGATTGAAGCGCAGCGTGGGTTTCGTCTCCCGTAAGCGTTCGCGTCATCAAGCGGCCTCTTGTTCGAGTTTCGGCCGGAGCCCTAAAAGGTGGCAGATCGCATAGACCAGGTCGGCGCGGTTCATCGTGTAGAAATGAAAATCCCTGACGCCGTGATCGACGAGATCGAGAACCTGTTCGGCGGCGACCGTCGCGGCGACGAGTTTTCGCGTTTGCGGGTCGTCGTCGAGCCCTTCGAAACGATCGGCAAGCCATTGCGGGATCGCAGCTCCGGCTCGCCTGGCGAATTTCGCCGTCTGCTTGAAACTTTGCACCGGAACGATGCCCGGGATGATCGGGATGTCGATTCCCCGTCCATGCACCTTTTCCATAAAACGCAAATAGATTTCGTTTTCGAAAAAGAACTGGGTGATCGCCCGGCTCGCTCCGGCGTCGATCTTGGCTTTCAGGATATCGATATCGGCGCCGGGCGAGACACTTTCGGGGTGGCCTTCAGGATAGGTGGACACCGAGATTTCGAAATCGGCGACCTCTCTGATTCCCGCGACCAGCGCGGCGGAATCCGCGTAGCCGTTGGGATGCGGGCAAAATTTCGTCCCCGGCCCATCTTGCGGATCGCCGCGCAGCGCGACGATGTGGCGGACGCCGATGTCCCAATAGCCGCGGACAATAGCGTCGATCTCTTCCCGCGCGGCCGCGACGCAGGTCAGATGCGCGGCGGGCTTCACCGAAGTCTCGTTCACGATCCGCGCGACCGTCGCATGGGTGCGCTCGCGCGTCGAGCCTCCGGCGCCATAGGTGACGGAGACAAAACTTGGTCCAAGCGGCGCCAGACGCTTGATCGACTCCCAAAGGGTCGCCTCCATCGCCTCGCTCGCCGGGGGGAAAAACTCGAAGGAGACCGAGATATTGGGGCAGACGGTGCGGCTCGCACGGGGAAAACTACAGGACGGGTTTTCGTTCATGCGACCTCTCGCGCGGTTAAGGGGAGAGGATCGGCGATCACCCGGCGGTCGCGGCCGAGCCAGAGGGACACGGTGAGCTTGTTGGCCTCGCCCGCGCTTGGCGCAAGTGCGTCGGTGGCAATCAAATCCAGTCCGGCGGCGGCCATGAACCCGGCGACTTCCCCGGCCGCGAAGCCAAGCCGCCGGTGCGCGTGCGCCGCGCGCAAAGTCTCTTCCCCGTGCGGTGCGAAATCGACGATGAGGAGGCGACCGCCCGGCCGCAAGGCGCGCGCGGCCTCGCGAATGGCGCGCAAGGGATCGTCGAGATAATGCAGGACCTGATGCATGACGACGAGATCATGGAAATCCGGTTCGACAGGCATCGCGTAAATATCGCCTTGGCGCAATTGCACATTGCGCAAACCCGCGCGTTCGATGCGCGCGCGCGCGACGCTCAGCATGTGCGGCGATTGATCGACGCCAACCGCCCGCGCGGCCAGCGGCGCCAAAAGTTCGAGCATCCGGCCGGTGCCGGTGCCAAGATCGAGGAGCGCATGGACCGGGCCCGCGCCGATCGCCTCGCGGATCGCGGCCTCGACGCTTTCTTCCGGAACATGCATGGCGCGCAACTCGTCCCAGTTCGCCGCATGGGCGGCGAAATAGCGGGCCGCCTGGTC
>JBATYB010000311.1:0-2262 GCA_049673825.1 Methylocella sp.
GCGGCGGAATCCGGGCAAGCGCATCATTGGTTCCCAACTGCCAAAGAACGAGGTCCGGATTCCTGAGCGCGACCTCGCTTCGGATTCGCGTGGCCGTGTCCTCCGCCATTTCTCCGGAGACGCCGCGATTGAGGATCACGACATCGACGCCCTTGAGGGCATGTTCGAGGATCGATTCGAGCTGCGCGGGATAGCTCATGTCTTTCGACGAGGCCCCGTAGCCGAGCGTCGAGGATGAGCCGATCGCGAGAATTTGCACTTTCTCCCCCTTTTGCAGGGCTTGGGTCACGTTGGGCAGCGTGGCCGGGGCGGCGATATCCGTCGCCGGCACGTCGCAGGGCGGGCTCATCGGCGGCGCGGCGGCGTCTTCCGCGCGGCAAGCCGGCATCAAAAGCCAGCCGAGCGCTAGGGCGATTGCGGCTTGTTTGCCAAAGCCGCCCGCAATCTTTCGCGCCATTCCGCTGTCCATGCGATGAAACCCATCAGGAGAACACCCAAGATAGCGATGAATGCATCGGATGCAACATCTCCGCCACAGACGAAGCTGAAGATTTGCCCGCTCAGGCTGAGAAGAGACAGGGCGCAGAAGACGCTGAGCGACTTGCGCCCGAGCAGGCATAAAAAGCCGGGAAGACGCGGGATCCGCCGGCCGATGATTTTAAAGCTGCCGGCGAAAATCGCCGTCAGGGCCAGACTATGAATGAGCGCGCCGGCGGCAATGAATCCATCCAGACGCCGGTTCATATTCACGCGGCGCATTTGAGGGAGGGCTTTTGCAAGAAGAATGAGGACTTTTCGCGCTTCGTTTTGCGGCTCGCGGCTCGCGCGGCGAACCACCTTTTCGAAAACTTGCATGCCGGTCACCACCGTGCGGCCGGCCGCTTTCCCGTGCTTCCAGAGCAACGCGCCGGGGCGGCCGTCCGGCGCCCTCGGCCTCGATCGCTTTCCTGATTTCCGGACTTTTGCGCGAGGCAAGATTGTGGATCGCGACAATGTCGCCGGGCGAGAGCGCCGGAGCGGGCCACGCGAAGCGCTTACTTTCTCCAATTCGAAAACGCGCCTATCGAATTCCGTGGCACAGTTGGTATCTCGGAACGCAAATCGGCGAGCGGCTCGAGCGTGCGGGGCGGCGATCACTTCGTTCCCCGGCTCCGCGTCCGCTGACGCAAGCTTTCCGCGGTTATGTAGAGCAGCGGAATAACGAAAATCCCGAAGACGGATGCGGCGATCATGCCGCCGAACACCGGCGTGCCCACCGCACGGCGCATGATGGCCCCGGCCCCTCGCGCAATTACCAGGGGCAATAGTCCAAGGATGAACGCGAAACTAGTCATCATCACAGGGCGGAATCTCAGGCCCGCCGCTTCAACGGCGCTCGCGTCGATGGCCTCGCCGAGCCGCCGCTGCTCCACCGCAAACGCAACGATCAGAATGCCATTCTTCGCGGCAAGCGCGATCAGCACGACGAGTCCGATCTGCGCATAGACGTCGAAGCTCAATCCCGCCAGCACCATCGCGACGATGGCGCCGAGTACCCCGACACTGACCGACAGCAAAGCGGAAACCGGAATGTTCCAGCTCTCGTAAAGCGCGACGAGAAACAGATAAGCGAAGAGCACGGCGACCCCGAGCACGATGGCCGTGCGTCCGCTCGCCGCCTTTTCCTGGAGCGCGGTCCCGGTCCATTCGAAGCTGTAGCCCGCCGGCAGGGTTGCGGCGGAGATGCGCTCCATCGCGGCGAGCGCCTGGCCGGAACTGTAGCCGGGTCTCGGCGCGCCGTTCACAATCGCGCCGCGGAATCCGTTGTAACGCACCACCGTTTGCGGCCCTTGCACGAGCTTCGCCTCGGCCAGGGCGCGGATCGGGACCATCGCCCCCTGGGCATTGCGCACATAGATCCGGTAGATATCGTCCACTTTATCGCGAAATGGCGTCTCGGCCTGGACGTTGACCTGCCATGTGCGGCCGAACACATTGAAGTCGTTGACGTAATAGCTGCTCAGCGTCGATTGCAAGGCATTGAAGATATCGGTGATCTTGACCCCGAGCACCTGCGCCTTATCGCGGGCGATATCGAGATAGATCTGGGGCGTGTCCGCGGCATAGGTGCTGAATACGCCAGCGAGCTCGGGCTGCCCATTGGCCGCCACGAGCAGGCCACGGAGCGCCGCCGCGAGGTCGGAAGGCGGCTGGCCCTGCAGCGCCTCCAGCACATATTGAAAGCCGCCGGTGCTCGTTAATCAGTCTCGCTGAGGCGCGGCT
>JBATYB010000312.1:0-3119 GCA_049673825.1 Methylocella sp.
CGCGCCATCGCGCACGAACTGGAAAAGCTTGGTGCAGAAGAGTCGCACCGCTCCGGTCGGCAGACGGTCGGCGCGGTAATTATATTTCGCGAGCTGGTTGATCGACTGGAAATAGGCGCGGAAGACGAACGAGGATCCGTCAACCAGGAAAACATGGTCGCCGGCTTGGACTGGGCGTTCTATCGCGGACATATGGTCAATCGAAGACATCGGCGCGGCGCCTTTTCAGTTATCGAAGAGTGGAGCGGTTCCGGCGCCACCGCTCTCGCCGGCGAGGAACCGGTAAAAATCGTGCCCCGAAGGAGCCTTTCGATGCAACCATTGGTAGCCCTTGTTCGTTAGACGATCCAGCCGCTCGACAGCGGCGCCTTTGGCGGGGCCTAAGGAACCGGTGCCGTCTTATACCTCGTGTTTGCGCGTCCCATGCAAATCGGCCGAATTGTCAAGCTCCATTTCAACACATGAAAAGCAGCCAAGCCTGGCGCACCCCGGCACTTGCCGCGCGCCCTCGCGGCGCTACAATCTTCCTCTTTCCCGGACAACGCCGGCCCGGCCTTGGCTTCGTGGACAGCCCGGGCCAAACCGGGATCGATAGAGCATGCGCAGGAGCTGCATCGTGAAGCAGGACAAACGATTGGATTTCGAGGCCGTTTTCAATAGCCTGCCCGCGCCTTGGCTGGTGATGGACCGGGATTTTAATATCGTTGCCTTGAACCAGGCCTTTCTCGACTCGACCGTGCAGTCGCGTGAAGCGCTCGCCGGGAGCAATATCTTCACCGCGTTTCCGGCGGCGGGAGAAAGCCGCCACATCCTGCAAGACTCCCTTGAGCGCGTCCGCAACAACGGGGTTGTCGATGTGCTGCCGTCGGTTTCCTACGCGGTTGCCGTCAATGGCCGTACCGAAGAGCGTCTTTGGTGCTGCACCCATGTCCCGGTCCGCGACAAGAACGGGCAAGTCGCATTCCTGCTCAAGAGCGCTCAGGATATTTCCGAGCTTCCTTCATCGAAAGGCTTGGAAGGCCTGGACTCGGAGGCAGCGGGCGAGACCGATCCACAGGCGGGAAACATCCAGGTCCTCAATCAGACGCTTTTGGCGACGGTCCAGCAGTTGGGCCGTTTGGTCATGCAGGCTCCGAGCTTCATGTGCGTTTTGCGCGGGCCCAACCTTGTTTTCGAATTGGTCAATATCGCTTTTTCGATGCTCGCCGGAGGGCGCGATCTCATCGGCAAAACCTTACGCGAGGGGTTGCCCGAATCCGAAGGTCAGGATTATCCGCGCCTTCTGGAGAATATTTTTAAAACCGGCGAAGTTCACGTCGGACGCAAGATGCGTATTCTGCTGCAAGACACACCAGATTGCGAGACAGAGGAACACTACATCGATTTCGTCGCCCAGCCGATCATGGGCGCGAACGGCGAGGTAACGGGGATCTTCATCGAAGGCAACGACGTGACGGATCATGTCCTCACGGAGCAACGGCAAGCGCTCCTTATCCGCGAGTTGCATCACCGGGTCCGCAACACGCTGGCGATGGTGCAAGGGGTCATGACCACGACCGCGAAGACTTCCGCGGGCATCGAGGAGTTTCAGGAAGCCTTCTCCGGGCGGATCGCTTCGCTCGCCCGGACCCATGCGGTCATGACCGAGCAACCCCAGCAATCGGTTTCCTTTCAACAATTGCTGACCCAGGAGCTTGGCCCTTATTCCGGCGATCAGGGCCTTCGGATTCGCCTCTCCGGGCCTGCCGTCGACTTGCCCTCGCAGATCGCGCTGCCGCTCGGCATGGCGGTCCACGAGCTCACGACCAATGCCGTCCGGCATGGCGCCCTTGCCAAGGCGGAAGGCCGGGTCGAGGTCGGCTGGAGCTTGATAGAGAAGGATGGCGAACCCGCGCTGTTATGCGAATGGGACGAATTCGCGGGACCGCCGGTGACGCCGCGTTGCCGCGACGGGTTTGGCTCGATGCTCCTCGAACGGGTGCTGCCGCAGCAGATCCGGGCGGAAGTGACGGTCGATTTCGCGCCCGGGGGTTTTCGCTTGCGAATGGCGGTGCCGCTTCAAAATGGGCGATGACGCCCCGTTTGGATCCCTTTTCGCGAGTATGCGCTACTCTCGCGAAATCGGCGGTTGCGGTTGAAAAACTCAAGCTGGAGTATGCCTGATGAAACCTCTCACAGCAGCAGTTATCGGCGCGCTCGTTATTGGGTTGGCCGTGGTTGGATACCTCTACTATCAGAGGACGAGTAACGACGTCACAGTCCGCCTGCCCAAAGTCGAACTCAAGCCGTAAAAGCTTGGCCAAAAAGAGTTGCGTTCCCAGCAAACCGCCGCCGGACGAAAACCCGCCGTCCGCGCGCAATTGCGAAGTTGGTTCGCGAATCATGTTCTAGGGTCCGGCGCGCATCAAAAAAGCCGGGAACGCGTTCACGCCGCCTTCCGGTTGATAGTCGCCTCGGCTAGCCGCGTGAGCAACTGGTCTGTCTTTTTTTCGTCGTCCAAGGTCGCGCGCAGGAGCTTGCTGGCGTCCTTCATGCCGAGCTGGTCAGCCCAAGCGACAAGGTCCCGTAACGCGCAATCTCGTGGTGCTCCACGGTTTGCGCCGCCGCAAGCATGCCCGCGTCGTGAACTTTACCGTCCTCGATCTCCTCCATGACATCCTTGGCTTCCGCCAAGATTCCGTCCATCGCATCGCACCGTATGGCACGCGGGGCCACTTCACATTGATCGAAAATAGTCTCCAGGCGCTCAATGTGACCGTCGGTCTCCTCGCGGTGTTTTTCGAACGCGCGTTTGAGCTCGGGGGCCTTCGCGCACTTAGCCATCTTCGGCAAGTTTTTATAGATTTGCTTTTCGGCGTAATAAATATCCTTGAGCGTGTGCAGAAACAGATCGTTCATCGATTTGATCGTCGTTGGGCTCTCCTTGAGCGTGGAAGCATCGCTTCCCCAACGCAAGGGGCAAGAGGAAGTTCATTTTTTGTTGCGGCCTCACACGAACCGGCGCGGAGTGCAGCTTCTCTTTGCTGCCAACCGTTGCTTTGTTGTGTCTTTGGCGGCGGAAAACAATGCAATAGGACACGCGACAAGTGACAGCTTGAAGTAACCTTTCAAGTTTGGAC
>JBATYB010000313.1:0-2959 GCA_049673825.1 Methylocella sp.
ATCGGGTACCGGCGCGCCGGTGAAAATCCGCACGGTTTCCTTCGGCCCAATGGAGCCCGAAAAACCATGTCCGGCGGTGCTTTCGCCGATCTGTTTCAACTTGACGGGCAGTGCCATGAGGTCGCGGGCGCGCACCGCGTAACCGTCCATGGCGGAGACCGCCTTGGGGGGCTGGGTTCGCTTGGCGGCGAGATCCACGGCAAGCGTTCGTCCCGTCGCGCGTTGCAGGGCGACGGCCTCGACCGGGAGGTGTTGGGGAATATTCGTCAGGATGCGCGCGCGGGCCTGCGCCACCGTTAGCGGCTGATCGCCATTCATGTTTCCGCTCAATTCTGCTAGTGATACAGTCTCTCGTTTAGCGCGGTTCCCTTTGAACTCGAAAAAAAAGCGAGGAGGAACTTGCTATGAGGTTTAAGCAGAGCTTCTCGATCTTCGGATTGATTCCAATGCTGATGATAACAATGGCTGCGCCAGTGAGTGCAAAAGGTTGTAGCCGCAAAATGGGTCCTTTCTACACCATCGACGAGGCCGAATTTGCCGCGCAACACGCAGAGGAGGCTGGATACGAGACGTCTGGGGTATATGGAGACCGCGCCGTGTATAGAGATGCGTCTAACCGTAGGTACTTTTTCAACGTATTCTTCCCGTGCTAAACCATTTCAGAGCGTTTCGATGATTTTGCGAGGGTTCCGCGATATCCGCGCGGCGTTCGAGGATTTGGCGTCCTAATTACGTTTCAAGGAACGTAGCGGGACCAGGGTCCGCTCGATGCACGCTTTTGCACCGAGGTAATGAACGGCCCGCAGTCTGCCCGTGGTCACGTTCCGAAGGGTCATGCTGGCAAAACCTCCTCACGCGAAAAATTTCCGGACTTGCCGCCGCTTTTGCGCACCAGCGCGATGGCGTCGATCCGCATCGAGCGGTCGACTGCTTTTAACATGTCGTAAATCGTGAGGCAGGCGATGGAGACGGCGGTCAAGGCTTCCATTTCGACGCCGGTCCGGCCCAACACCTTGGCGCTCACGCGGACCTTTATTCCAGGTAAGGCCTGATCCGGTTCAAGATCGACCGAAACTTGGGTCAAGGCCAGCGGATGGCAGAGCGGGATCAGATCGTGCGTCTTCTTGGCCGCCATGATCGCGGCGATCCGGGCCGCGGCAAAGACGTCGCCTTTCCTGGCATGGCCCGACAAGGCAAGATCGAAGGTCGCCTTTCGCATGACGATCCTGCCTTCCGCGATCGCGACGCGTTCGGTCGCGGCCTTGCCCGAAACATCGACCATTTGGGCCTGCCCGGCGGCGGAAAGATGAGTGAGGTCCGGCATGGCGGTGATTCGATCCTAAGGGCGGGGGAGCGAGCAGGCAAAAATCATCCGCGCTGGGGTTTGTAGCTGCGCGGATGCAATTCGCCGAGAAGAAGCGCCCGCGCCGCCGCCGCGACGTTTTTTTGGCGCATAAGACTTTCGCCGACGAGAATGGCCGAAATGCCAAGCGCTTTCAGGCGCAGACAATCCTGATGCACGAGGATGCCGCTTTCGCCGACCACGATCCGGTCCGGCGGGATTTTCGCGGCGAGCCGTTCGCACACGTCGAGCGATACTTTGAAGGTTCGTAAATTGCGGTTGTTGACCCCGACAAGCCGGGTTTCCAGCGGCAACGCGCGGGCAAGCTCCGCTTCGTCGTGAACCTCGACCAGAATGTCCATGCCAAGGTCATGCGCCGCGCGGGTCAAGCCGCAGGCCTCCGCGTCGGTGACGCAGGCCATGACGATCAAGATGCAGTCCGCGCCATTCGCCCGTGCTTCATATACCTGATAAGGATCGAACAAGAAGTCCTTGCGAAGACAAGGTAAATGCGTTGCTTGCCGCGCCTCGGAAAGATCGCTGAAACTGCCCCGAAAGGAGGGCCCGTCGGTGAGCACCGAGAGACATGCCGCCCCCCCCGATTGATAGGCGCGGGCGAGGGCAGGCGGATCGAAATCGGCGCGGATCAGCCCTTTCGAGGGGCTCGCCTTTTTGATTTCCGCGATCAAAGCCATATGGCCGGTCTCGCGCTTGGCCTCGATCGCCTTGACGAAGCCACGCGGCGGATCCTGGTCATGCGCCTTGCGCGCCAAGGTCTCGAACGGCATGCGCACCTTGGCCGCCGCGATTTCGCGCCGCTTATAGGCCTCGATCGTCTTCAAGATGTCGGTCATCGAAATCCCTTGGCGGCTGCGACGGCAACGCCGTTCGACGGAGACGAGGCGCGGTTCGAGACTTGCACGAGTTTGGCGAGCGTATCGGCGGCAAGACCCTCGTCGAGCGCCGCCGCCGCCAAAGCCGCGCCATGCTTCAAATCGTCCGCCTTTCGAGCGACGACGAGAGCAACCGCCGCGTTCAAAACGGCGATGTCGCGATAGGCGTTCCTGGCGCCGCCGAGCACGCCTTGAAGCGCCGCCGCGTTGGCTGCTGGATCGCCTCCCGCGAGATCGGCGAGCGGCGCGCGGGAAATTCCAGCATCCTCGGGCGCGATTTCGAAGGAGCGAATGTGGCCGTCGTCAAGCGCGGTGACGAAGGTGGGACCGGTGGTCGTTGCCTCGTCGAGACCGTCGGAACCATGCACGAGCCACACGCTCCTGGCGCCAAGATTGCGCAGCACCCGCGCGAGGGGTTCGAGCCAGCTTCGTGCAAAGACGCCCAGCACCTGGAATTTGACGCCGGCCGGATTGGCGAGCGGGCCGATGAGATTGAAAATGGTGGGCATGCCGAGTTCGGCCCGGACCGCGGCGGCATGACGCATCGCCGGATGATGCGCCCGCGCCGCCATGAAGCCGATGCCCGCCTCCTTGATGCAGGCTTCGATTTCCCAAGCCGCAAGTTCCAAGCCGACGCCGAGCGCGCCTAAAACGTCGCTCGCGCCGGATTTCGACGAGGCCGCGCGATTGCCGTGTTTGGCGACCGGGACGCCGCAGGCGGCGG
>JBATYB010000314.1:0-3648 GCA_049673825.1 Methylocella sp.
GTCCCCGGATTCGGCGGCGCGCAAGAGCCCTGCATGTTGCCCCCATTCACGTCGGCGACGGCCCGGCCGTGAAAAATCGGACATAAACAGTCCACCTGAGGGAAAGTCTGATTGCCAACCTTGATCGTCTTTCCCGTCGTCGAACAGGTGGAGGCTGCGCAGATAGCATAATACCCGTCACAGACCTGGAAATTGTGACTCACCTCATCTTCGCCCGCTCGCGCTATCGGCGGTGCAAAGGCCAGAAGCAGGGCGCTCAGACCGAGCAGGGGTTTCAGGGGGGTGTCTTTGCTTCCCGCTCGCTCAGCGGCTGCGTTGAAGATGGTAGCAGGTCGCATGCTCATAGTTTTCCTCCCTTAACTTAGCTGGTGGTATTCCACCTATTAGCGACCAATTTGGCCACCACAGATGAGCGATAGCAAGCAATCTGAGCTTTTTGCAACGGTTATTTTGCCAGAACGACGGCGTGCATATTCCCTCGCCAAATCCATCTTGTGCAAATGCGGATACTCCGCGAGGACTTATGGTAAAGGTATGTCGAGCGGCGCACTTGACAGTCGAAGGGACGAACACCTAAACGATTGGCAGTCCGGGCGCACCGCCGTATGACCGCCAAGCCGAAGCTAGATGTCCTTCTCTGCGCGCCGCGCGGTTTCTGCGCCGGAGTCGTGCGCGCCATCGATGCCGTGGAGGAAGCGCTCCGGATCCATGGCGCGCCCGTCTATGTCCGTCACGAGATCGTGCACAACAAATATGTCGTCGAAGGGCTGAAGGCCAAGGGTGCGATTTTCGTCGAGGAGCTCGACGAGGTGCCCGATACCGAACAGCCGGTGATCTTTTCCGCGCACGGCGTGCCGAAGGCGATTCTGGACGATGCCGAAGCGCGCAAAATCTTTGCGATCGACGCCACCTGCCCGCTGGTCACCAAGGTCCATCGCGAGGCCGAGCTGCATCATCGGCAAGGCCGCCAAGTCCTCCTCGTCGGCCACGCCGGACATCCGGAGGTCGTGGGCACCTTGGGGCAATTGCCAAGCGATTCTATCGTTTTGGTTCAGACTCCGGAGGATGTCGAAATCTTCCGGCCAAGGGACGAGAATAATCTGGCCTATGTGACCCAGACGACGCTCTCGGTCGATGATACGCGCGCGATGGTCGCGGCCCTGACGCGGCGGTTTCCCAATATCGTTGGACCGCATCGCGAGGATATTTGCTACGCGACGACCAACCGGCAGGAGGCCGTGAAGCGCGTGGCGCCGACGGTCGATGCCTTGCTCGTCGTCGGCTCTTCCAATTCGTCGAATTCGCAAAGGTTGAAGGAAGTGGCCGAACGCGCGGGATGCAAGCTCGCGCGTCTCGTCTTGCGCGCGGAGGACGTCGAGTGGGATTTGTTCGGCGCTATTTCCTCGCTCGGAATTACGGCTGGCGCCTCGGCGCCCGAAATTCTCGTCGAGGAAATCATGGATGCTTTCGCCATGCGCTTTGAATTGCACGTCGAGACGGTATCGACGGCGGACGAAAGCGTATTTTTTCCGCTCCCGCGCGAATTGCGCCAGGTGGCGGCAAACGAGAGTTAGCACGGCGCTTTCGCTGCAATTACTAAAGGTGACTTGGTCCAACGTCACGATCTCCTTGACACGAGTTTCTGCGATCCTCGTCGCGGGGCCGACGGCGAGCGGTAAGTCGGCCTTGGGGCTTCGGCTCGCCCGCGCTCTCGGCGGCGTGGTGATCAACGCCGATTCGATGCAGGTCTACCGCGATCTGCGCGTGCTGACGGCGCGTCCCGATCGCGAAGACGAGGCCAAGGCGCCACATCGGTTGTTTGGCCACGTCGATGGCGTGGTCAATTATTCGACCGGGCTTTGGCTAGCCAATGCTTCCGTTGCGCTCGACGAGGCAACGCGCGAGGGGCGCTTGCCGGTTTTCGTTGGCGGCACAGGGCTTTATTTCAAGGCCCTGACGCAAGGGCTTTCGGCGATTCCGCCCGTGCCGGAGGCCGTGCGCGCGAAGGTGCGTTTCCGCGCGGCGGGCGTTCCGGCCGCTGATCTCCATGCCAGCCTCATACGCCGCGATCCGGCAACCGCGGCGCGATTGCGGCCGAGCGATACGCAACGCATTTTGCGCGCGCTCGAAGTCTTCGAGGCGACCGGGAAAAGTCTCGCCTCTTTTTATGCCACACGGACGCTGCCGGTCCTCGATGCGAAAGACGTTTTCGCGGTATTCCTCGCGACGGAAAGAGAGGCCCTGAAGGCGCGGATCGATGCGCGCTTCGAGGTCATGCTCCAAGCCGGCGCGTTGCAAGAGGCAGCAGTGCTTCGCGAGCGCCGCCTCGACCCGGCGCTGCCGGTCATGCGCGCGCATGGCGTGCCGCATCTCATCGCCTATTTGAACGGGGAAATATCCTTGGCGGAGGCGGCAAGGGAGGCCAAGCTCGACACCTGCCGTTACGCCAAACGGCAATTGACGTTCGCGCGGCATCAACTCGCTTCGTTTCGATGGCTTACCGCGCAAGAGGCGGAGACGCTCGCCTTGGCCGAATGCTCCGGCCTCAATGCCGCCAGAAAATAATCTCAGCGAGGGTAAGCAGAATTTCGGCCATGATCAGGACGACCACCGTCACTTCGAGCCGCGTCGCCCGGTTGGCGTCGATCATATCGGTGAGCGTGCGCGCGGTTTCGACGATCGTATCGAGCTTGCGCTTTAAGGTTTCGGCGCGCTCCTTGAGTTCGTATTCATCCTCGAGGCGGGCATAGAGCCGCTCCAGATCGGGCCGGTCCCACAGCACGTCGGGCTTTTCCTCGACGGCGACACGGCCCGACACGCGATGCTGGACGAGGAGCGTCTGACCGATCAATCTCAGCATCGAGCGGCGCTTCCAAGGCGGCCGGCCGTTTCGCGCGAGCTCTGTCGCGAAGGGCTCGATAATATCGAAGACGGCATTGACCTCGCGTTCGTCGCGGCCGAGCGAGACGCTTTTGGCGAGCGCGTCGGCGACGACGAGAAGACGCTGCGCCGAAAGATCTTTCATGGCGATTGCACCGCCTGGCGGAACCTTGTCGTCAAGGTCCGGCGAGATTTCGAGAATGGCGGATTCGTCGTCGATATGTTCATGCGGTCCCGACACACGCAATTTGACTTGTTTGAGCACATCGTCTTCTTCGAGCGGCGACAGGCCAACCATGACCGCGACGCCGAAACGGTAAAGCGCGACGAAGCCATTCGCCCCGGCATGAAAGGCGAGGGGTGTCGAAGAGATCATGTCGGATCGTTCGAGCCCGGCCGCCTCGATCCGGTCGCCGAGAAGCAGCGCGCGGGCCGTGACACGAGTGACGCGCGGGGAAGCGGGAAACTCCGGCTGAAGTGTGGTCATGGTCCATGACTACAGGGCGGGGCGGGCGTTTGAAAGCCTATTGCGACGGGCGGCCCGGGCGAACCAGGCAACCCAGAGGTGGCTCGGCAAATGTGGACAACACGACCAGCGGAGTTTTGCCACACGGACGCCGGATGATGCGGCGCCGGGCCGCAACCGCGATAACCGCCGCTCGTCGCGCGAGGATCGAGCCCGTCGATCCCCTCCACGGCGAAGCGCGCCAAATGCTTCTCCGGCAGCCGCTCGTCCGCCGGCGGCGGCCACAGAAACCCGGTCCGCCG
>JBATYB010000315.1:0-6549 GCA_049673825.1 Methylocella sp.
TGAAAGTGATCGATCCCGAGTGAAAGGCGTTCAAGCCAAAACCTGCTTGCAACATGAGCGGAAGCAGAAAAGGCATCGATCCGATACCGATCCGGAACAGCGATCCTCCCGCCACGCTCGCGCGAAAGGTTCTGATGGCAAGAAGCTTGAAGTCGAGCAGCGGAAAGGCGGCACCACGGGCGTGCAGGCCATAGGCCGCCAAGGCAAGGATACCGAAGCCCACCAGATCCACTGCCGCTTGCCGGGCCATGAGGCCGCGCCCAATGCCGCCAAGCCCGAACAAAAGAGAGGCAAGCCCGAGACCGCAGAGGAGAAAGCCCGTCACATCGAGCGGCCAGGCCGTCCCGTCCTTGACATCCTCGACGAAGATGGTCGCGAGGATGATGCCGATGGCGCCGATCGGCACGTTGATCCAGAAAATCCAGCGCCAGTGGAAATAGGTGGTGATGAAGCCACCGAGCAGTGGCCCGGTCATTGGCCCGAGCAGCGCCGGGACCGTCAGATAGGACAGCGCGTCCACGAGCTCGGAGCGTTCGACGGAACGCAAAAGCAAAAGCCGCCCGACCGGAACCATCATCGCGCCGCCGAGGCCCTGGACGACGCGGGCGCAGACAAGCCCCGGCAAGGTGGCGGAGATGCCGCACAAGATGGAGCCTAAGGTGAAGACAAGGATGGCGATACGGAAAATCGCTCGCGCGCCAAAACGGTCGGCCGCCCAGCCGCTTGCCGGGATGAAGATCGCGAGGGAGATGAGGTAAGAGGTGAGAGCGAGCTTTAGGGAAATCGGGTCTTCATGCAAATCCTTGGCGATCGCGGGCAACGACGTCGCGATGACCGTCGAGTCGAGATTTTCCATGAACAGGGCGCAAGCGACGGTTAGCGCGGTAATGAGATAGGAAGGCAAAACTCGGGTCCGTCATCGTCCCCCCGCCGGCGTCTGGGCAGCGGAAACAAACGACATAGGAAGAGATGACGAACAATTCAACTTGAGGCGGTGATGGCTGTTCGGAAAAGGCGAGGCCAGTTAAGTTGCAAGCGAATAGTCCCCAAAGTGCCGGCCGCGCAAAAATGCCCCAGATCGGCTCAAAACCCTAAGTTCTCAATCCATCCTGCCGAAAGTTTCGTCGAACGCATAGCCCGCGCCGCGCACTGTGCGGATGGGATCCTTTTCCGCGTCCTTCGACAACGCCTTGCGCAAACGGCCGATATGAACGTCGACAGTGCGCTCGTCGATTTCCGCCGAAAGTCCCCAAACGCAGTCGAGCAATTGCGCACGCGAAAAGACCCGGCCCGGTTTCCCCATCAAATGGTCGAGCAGGCGGAACTCGGTCGGCCCCATGTGCACCTCACGGCCGGCGCGGCGGACCCGCCAATTTTGCCGATCGAGATCGAGATCGCCCGCCGAAAGCATGCCGCTCGCGCGGTCCGGACGCGCCCGGCGCAGCAACGCGTGAACGCGGGCCATGAGCTCGGGAACCGAAAACGGTTTGACGACGTAATCGTCGGCGCCGACGGCGAGCCCGCGCACCCGCTCGCTTTCCTCGCCGCGCGCGGTCAGCATGATCACGGGCAGGCTTCTTGTCGTCCCCCGCGCGCGTATCCGGCGGCAGATTTCAAGTCCGGAAACGCCGGGCAGCATCCAATCAAGAATGACGAGGTCGGGGATCGTTTCACTGAGCCTGATTTCGGCCTCGTCGCCGCGCTCGATCCGGTCCACGGTGAAGCCTTCCGCCTCGAGATTATAGGAAAGAAGCATGCTCAGGGCCGCTTCGTCCTCGACAACCAGAATGCGCGCCGCCGCCGGAGAGGCTGCCGCCGCGCGCGCCGGGTTGAAACGGCTTTCATTCACATCTTGTATTTCTTTTTGCATTTCTTTTGCCATGTTCAAACCACCGTCGTGGGTGCCTCAGATAAGGTGGTCCGGCCCTTCGGCCGGTCCATCGGCAGGGTTTCGCCTGTAACGAGATAAACCACGGTCTCGGCGATATTCGTGGCGTGATCGCCGATCCTCTCGATGTTTTTCGAAACGAATAGGAGATGCGTGCAAAACGAGATGTTGCGAGGATCTTCCATCATGAAGGTGAGGAGGTCGCGGAAAACCGAGTCTTCGAGCGCATCGAGATCGGCGTCATGGATCCAGACACCGCGTGCGCGCTCGGCATCGCGTTGGGCATAGGCATCGAGCACGTCCTTCAGAAGAATCGCCGCCGATTCATGCATCGACCTCAAGCCAATGGTGGCGCGCGGTATGTTCATCTCCGAGTGAACCCTGATCGCGCGCTTGGCGATGTTCTTGGCGAGGTCGCCAATTCGTTCGAGATCGCCGGAAATGCGGATGGTGGCGATGATTTCGCGGAGATCCACCGCCATCGGCTGGCGCCGCGCGATGGTCAGGACCGCCTGTTCCTCGATGTCGCGCTGCAACAGGTCGAGGCGCGGGTCGCTATCGACGGTCGACTGAGCGAGCCTGGTGTCGAAATCGACCAGCGCATCCATGGCATCGGACAGCATTTTTTCGGCGATGCCGCCCATTTCCGCGATTTTCCGGCCCAGGATTTCGAGTTCCTTGTCGTAGGCCTTGACGATGTGATCGGACATGAACCTGTTCCTCGTTGCCGCCGCGATCAGCCGAACCGCCCGGTAATATAATTTTGCGTCTGCTTTTGTTCAGGCGACGTGAAGATCTGCGCGGTGACGCCAAACTCGATGAGCTCGCCAAGATACATGAACGCGGTATGTTCCGAGACGCGCGCCGCCTGCTGCATGTTGTGCGTTACAATCGCGATGGTGTAATTTTCCGTTAGCTCGTCGATCGTTTCCTCGATCTTCGCGGTCGAGATAGGGTCGAGCGCGGAGCAAGGTTCGTCAAGGAGAATAACTTCCGGCTGGAGGGCCACGGTGCGCGCTATGCAAAGGCGCTGCTGCTGGCCGCCCGAAAGCGACAGGCCCGAAGCGTTCAATTTGTCCTTCACCTCGCTCCAAAGAGCGGCTTGCATCAACGCGGCCTCGACGCGATCGCGAAGCTCGGCCTTCGGGAGCTTTTGGTAGAGTTTGATGCCGAACGCGACATTGTCGTGGATCGACATCGGAAAAGGAGTCGGTTTTTGAAACACCATGCCGACACGGGCACGCAAAAGATTGAGGTCCTGCTCGGGCCGCAGGATATTCACGCCGTCGAGAATCACTTCTCCCTCGGCCCTCTGATTGGGATAGAGATCGTACATCCGGTTCAACACCCGCAGAAGCGTCGATTTTCCGCAGCCGGACGGCCCAATAAAGGCCGTCACCTTATGCGCGTAAAGGGGAACGCTGACGCTCTTCAAGGCGAGCGAATCGCCATAGTAAAATTTTAGGTCTCGAACCGAGACCTTCGGCTCGAGAGTCGACGCCGTGGGCGGGCCTGCCGTCCAGGCTTCCTCCGCGACCTTGCCTTGGGTGAGGTCCGGGACGTCGTTCATGCCGGTCATTTCGCGGGCCTCTCCGTTTGGAGCACGCGCGCGGCGATGGAAAGCGCAAGAACGGCCAAGGTTATGAGGAGGGCTCCGGTCCAGGCGAGCTGCTGCCATTCCTTGTAGGGACTGAGCGCGAACTGGAAGATGACGGCGGGGAGGCTCGACATGGGCGCGTTTAAATTCGTGCTGAAGAACTGATTGTTCAGCGCGGTAAAGAGCAGGGGCGCGGTTTCGCCGCTGATCCGGGCGATGGCGAGAAGAACCCCGGTGACGAGACCTGCGCGGGCGGCGCGATAGGCGACCTTGCCGATGACAATGGCGCGCGGCAGACCGAGCGCGCTCGCCGCTTCGCGCAAGGGATCGGGCACCAGAAGCAGCATGTCCTCGGTCGTGCGCACGACGACCGGAACGACGATGACGGCAAGCGACACGGCCCCGGCGAGGGCGGAGAAATGGCCCATTCTGACGACCATGACCTCGTAAACAAAGAGACCGATCACGATCGACGGCGCGCTCAGCAAAATGTCGTTGATGAACCGCACGACAATCGTGAGCTTCGAATGGCGGCCGTATTCGGCCATGTAAGTGCCCGCCAGCATGCCTAGCGGAGTGCCGAGGGCCACGCCGAGAAAGGTCATGATCAGGCTGCCGGTGATCGCGTTCAAAAGGCCGCCTTCGGAACCCGGCGGCGGCGTCATTTGCGTGAAGACAGCAGGCGAAATACCGCGGAAACCTTCAAGCAAGAGCGTGCCGAGAATGATCGCCAGCCAACCGAGGCCAACGGCCACGGCGACGTAGCAAAGACCAATGTAGAACTTGCCGCGGCGGCGGCGTGTGTCATAGATCGCCATGCCTTACTGCCCCTCCCGCTGGTGCAGCCGCATCAACAAATACCGCGATATCGCGAGAATAAAAAAGGTGATGACGAAAAGGATCAGGCCGAGTGCGATCAGCGCGGAGGTGTAGAGGTCGCCGACCGCTTCGGTGAATTCATTCGCGATCGTTGCCGAGATGGTCGTGCCTGGCGAAAGCAGGGAAGGGGAGATTTTATGCGCGTTGCCGATCACGAAGGTCACCGCCATGGTCTCGCCGAGCGCCCGGCCGAGGCCCAGCATGACGGCACCGATAAGCCCCACGCGCGTATAGGGGATCACGACCGATCGAACCACTTCCCAGGTCGTGCAACCGACGCCATAGGCGGCTTCCTTCAGGACGGCGGGAACGGTTTCGAAGACATCGCGGGAGATCGAACTGACGATGGGAAGCACCATGATCGCGAGGATGACACCGGCGGTCAGCACTCCAATGCCATAGGGCGGGCCGGCAAACAGGTCCGAGAGCACCGGCACATTGGCGAAAGCGGCGATAAGACCCGGCTGGACATGCTCCTGCAGGAAAGGCGCGAGCACGAAAAGGCCCCAGATTCCGTAAATGATCGAGGGAATCCCGGCCAGAAGCTCGATCGCGATTCCGACCGGCCTGCGCAGGGCATAGGGGCAAAGCTCGGTCAGAAAAATCGCGATGCCGAACCCGACCGGCACCGCTATCACCATGGCGATGAGCGAGGTAACGATCGTGCCGTAGACCGGCGCCATCGCGCCGAATTTCTCGGTGACGGGATTCCACGCTTCCGTCGTAAGAAAGTTGAAGCCGAACGCCCTGATGGCCGGAACGGACCCCACGACCAAAGAGGCGATCACCCCGCCAAGGAGGAGCAGAACCGTCCAAGCCGCGGCTAACGTCAGAAGGTGAAACGCATAGTCGCGAAGCTTGAAACCCACGAGAGCCTTGGCCAGCAAGGCCTCGGCCGATCCCCGTCCCGCGTTGTCAATCGCCAGATAGTTGGCCACCGCGTTTTCCCTGTACCTTTGCGTAGTGCATCAGCCATACCCGCCAGCCGGGCCCGGCACAACCGGTGGTCCGGCCCTTCGAGGATGCGAACGGCCGGGATGGCGTGGAAGGAAGGACGCCAAAGCCCCTCCTCTCCAACCAAGATTCAGTTCAAAAGCGGCTTGCCGTCCGCGCCCTTGATATCGGCGGCCCAGCTCTTTTTGATCAGGGCGACAACCGCTTTTGGCAGCGGCACATAATCGAGTTCCTCGGCCTGCTTACCGCCCTTTTCATAGGCCCATCTGAAGAACTTCAAGGCTTCCCCCGCGGCGACGGGATCTTCCGGCGTCGCATGCATCAGAATGAACGTGGCGCCCGCGATCGGCCACGACTTAGCGCCGGGCTGGTCGGTCAAAATCTGATAAAAGCCCGGCGCATTGGCCCAATCGGCATTGGCCGCCGCGGCTTGGAAGGTTTGGGTATCCGGGGCCACCCGCTTGCCGGCCTTGTTGATCATATCGACGAAGGTCATCTTATTCTGCTTGGCATAGGCATATTCGACGTAGCCGATTGCGCCACTCGTCTGAATGACGTTGTTGGCGACGCCTTCGTTGCCCTTAGCTCCGATGCCTGTAGGCCATTCGACGGCCGTGCTGGCGCCGACCTGGGACGCCCAATCGGGGCTCACCTTGGAAAGATAATTGGTCCAGATAAATGTGGTGCCGGAGCCGTCGGAACGGTGAACGACCACGATCGCCTGCGATGGCAATTTGGCTTTCGGGTTCAATTTCTTGATGGCGGGATCGTCCCAGCTCTTGATTTCGCCGAGGAAAATCTTGGCGAGCGCCGGACCGTCGAACACCAATTCGCCGGGCTTGATTCCTTCGAGATTGACGACCGGCACGTCGCCGCCCGTCACCGTCGGAAACTGAACCAGACCCGCGGCCTTAAGATCTTCGGGCTTGAGCGGCATGTCGGATGCGCCGAAATCGACGGTGTTCGAGGTGATCTGCTTGATGCCGCCACCCGAGCCGATCGACGGGTAGTTCATCTCGATCCCGGTCTTGGCGGCGTAGGCCTCGGCCCATTTGGCATAGACCGGGTAGGGAAAGGTGGCGCCGGCGCCGGAGATTTGGGCGGCTTGCGCGGCCACGCCGAGCGCCGCGGCGGCGATCACGCCGAGGAAAACGATGCGGTGAGCTTTCAAGGGCGGCTCCATCGGCTGGAAGCGAGGGCGACCTCGCTGGGCGGCCCTCTGGTAACCCGG
>JBATYB010000316.1:0-4814 GCA_049673825.1 Methylocella sp.
GTCTTGCCGCCCTGCTTAGCGGCCAGGAGACGCTCGCCGCCGCCACGCGCGTTCGCGGCCAGCAGAAAATTCCGATCGAATTTCTCCGCCCCAATCCCCGCAACCCGCGCCGGAATTTCGGCGAGGAAGGCCTCGACGAGCTGGCCGCCTCGATCAAGGAAAAAGGGATCATTCAGCCGCTTCTCGCGCGCCCCGTGCCGGGGAGCGCGGATGCTTACGAAATCATCGCCGGCGAGCGGCGCTGGCGGGCGGCGCAGCGGGCCGGCTTGCATGAGGTGCCGGTTATCAGCTTCGAGGCCGACGACCGGCAGGCGCTCGAGCTCGCGATCATCGAAAACGTCCAGAGAGCCGACCTCGATCCGCTCGAAGAAGCGGCCGGCTACGAGCGGCTCGGCGACGAATTCCTGTATACGCAGGCCGATCTTGCCAAGGTGATCGGCAAGAGCCGCAGCCACGTCAGCAACTGCTTGCGGCTTTTAAAGCTCCCTGAACGCACGAAGTCATTGCTACGCGACGGAAAAATTTCCGCTGGCCATGCGCGGGTCTTGCTCTCGGTCGCGGAGCCGGACGCGCTCGCCGAAAAAATCGTCGCGCAAGGCCTCTCGGTCCGGGACGCCGAAAGGCTACTGGAGAGCGCGGCGGAAAGTTCTAGCGCCAAGGGGCAGGGACCGCGCAAGCGCGGCGCCGGGGAAAAAGACGCCGATACGCGGGCGATGGAAAAGAAGCTGATGGAACAGCTCGGCATGAACGTGACGATCATGCGCAGAGAGGGCGAGGCCGGCGAAGTGGTGGTGCGCTACAAGACCTTCGACCAGCTGGAGTTTCTGTGCCGCCGCTTGCGGGGCGATTAACGTTCGGCGTGTGATTACTGCTTTGCAAAACCGACAGACATGTGTTATGTTCTTCTTTTGTTCTCATGGAGGCCTGATGGCATACTCGTCCACAATCGAATGGACCGACGCAACCTGGAACCCGGTAACGGGTTGCACAAAGATCAGCGCTGGCTGTGACAACTGCTATGCGGAGCGCTTTGCTGAACGGTTCCGAGGGGTGCCGGGACACCCGTTTGAGAGCGGTTTTGACCTTCAGCTACGCCCTGAACGGCTAGAACAGCCGCTTCGGTGGCGCGAGGCGAAGATGATCTTTGTCAATTCGATGAGCGACCTGTTCCACAAGCAAATCCCTTTCAACTTCGTCGATGGCGTCTTCGACACGTTGGAAAAAGCGCGTTGGCACAAATTTCAGATTCTAACAAAGCGAAGCTCGCGTCTTCGGGACTACGTTAATGCACGGTATGCGGATGGGTCAGCGCCACACCATGTCTGGCTTGGCACTTCC
The DNA here is from genome assembly GCA_049673825.1 of Methylocella sp. GTDB lineage: Bacteria > Pseudomonadota > Alphaproteobacteria > Rhizobiales > Beijerinckiaceae > Methylocapsa. The sequence goes on from JBATYB010000316.1 coordinate 1,339, forward strand.
ATTGAGGACAGCAGCAAGAAGTCACGTGCCCGGCATATACAGGCGACGAACGCGTCCGTGCGATTTCTGTCGATCGAGCCGCTTCTTGGGCCAATAGCCAAAATTGATCTGGAAGGCATACACTGGGTGATCGTCGGGGGAGAAAGCGGGCCGCGCGCGCGGCCGATGCTCATCGAATGGGCGCGCGAGGTACGTGATCAGTGCAAGGCCGCCAAGGTTCCTTTCTTCTTCAAACAGTGGGGTGGATTGAGGCCGAAGTCCGGTGGTCGGTTGCTCGATGGTCGCGAGTGGAGCCAATGGCCCAAATCACACGCGAACAACCACCGTACTATACGGGGGACAAATGATGGCGGCGCCAAGGCAGAAGATTTGGCCGCTTGAACCTCATACGCGGGCGAAGCACGAGATTCTGAAGCGCTATTTGCAGGCGTGGATGGTCATCCTCAGCCAAGGGCATTTCTCCGAGATCCTGTACATCGATGGATTTGCCGGACCCGGCGAATACAAGCGTGGAGAAGTGGGGTCGCCCATCATCGCACTCGATACGGCACTCGGATTTAAGCCGCCGCTCACTGCAAGAGTTCATTTTCTCTTCGTTGAAGAGCGTGATGATCGTGCCGATCACCTGTGCAAACAGGTGGCTTTACGCACGCTGCCGCCGAATTTCAGTGTGGTTGTTGAAGGCGGAGTCACCTTCGAGACCGCGTTCACGAGGCGCTACCCGAGTTTCGTGCGTAATGGCCGGCTAATCCCAACCTTCGCCTTTATCGATCCGTTCGGATGGACTGGTGCTCCCTTCCACCTGGTCAAGCAGATTTTAGCCCATCGCAGTTGCGAGGTTTTCGTCAATTTCATGTACGAGGAAATCAATCGGTTCATCGGCCACGCCGACCAGGTCGCGAATTTCAACAGCTTCTTCGGGACGGATGAGTGGAAACGATGCGTCACCGCATCCGATCCCCGAACAAGAAATAGGTGTCTTCATGACCTTTACCTCCAGCAATTGCACACTGGGGCCGCCTATGTGCGCTCATTCGAAATGTCCAACGCGCGCGATGTGACGGACTACTACCTGTTTTACGCAACGAATGAGCTGCTTGGACTCGAGAAGATGAAGAAGGCCATGTGGAAGGCCGATGAGAGCGGCGATTTCCGCTTCTCCGATGCTACGGACCCCAACCAACTTGTCTTATTCGAGAGGGCACCGAATCTGCCAGCACTCCAGGCACGTGTGATTGCCGCATTCTCAGGCAAGGAAGCGTCAGTCGACGATATCGAAAAATTCGTGCTTGTCGAAACGGCGTTTCGGGAGACCCACTACAAGGGCATTTTAAAGGCGCTGGAGAGGACTGGGCAGATGAAGATCGTCAACGCCGCTCCCGGCCGAAGGAAGGGGACGTTTGGCGATCCTCAGATGGTTGTGCGCTTTGACTGATTATTTCAGATTCCCCGTCACGCACGAACTCTGCCCGCGCGGCGGCTTCATCGTGATGAACATCGTGCTACGACTGTGAGAATCAGGACCGCGGTCTATCCGGCGCGCCGCAAATATTGGCGCGCCTCGTCTTGTTTTTGGTCCAGCCAGATTTTCATGCCTAGCTCGGCGGAATTGTGAACATCGAGGGTCTGATAGAGCCTTCTCGTGAGATCCGTGACCGAGGAGAGTTGGATCCCGAGCTCGTCGGCGATCGCAGGTTTTGGCTTCCCCAAGGCAAGCTGAATGCCGACTTTCGTCTGCGTTGGGGTGGCGCCGCTTTCCCGCAATGCGCGAGCCGCGTGAGCAATGGCATGTTCGTGGAGTTCGATCGTCACCGCTATGAGACAGCTATTCGGATCCCTCGTGGCGTCCGCCGGAAGTGTGCCCGCTGGCATGAGCCATTTGGCTTCGAGGGTGAGAACGCCATAGGCGGTCGAAATCCGCATGCGCGGCGGCGCGTTGGAGGTGCCGTTCGCGGCGCCAGCGATCTGCCGGAGAAGCTTCAGAACCGGCGCGGGCAGGCTCTCGCGGGCGGGCACGAAGCGCGTGTAATTGCCCGGCTCTCCCGCGAGAATTCTGAGCAGCGATTCGAGGCTGGCGGTCTGGTAGACGAGCTTTACGTCAGCCGTCAAAATCATCAGACTGCTTCGCACCACCGGTCCTCCTGCTGTGCTGACTGGAGCCTCATTCTCCTGACGCGCATTACCGGAATTAGACCGCCGAAACGCGTGCGCGAGCCATGGCCGGAGCCGGTCGAGGCGTTGCACGTCGTCCCCCGTAAAAGGGCGAGCGCTGCGAGGGCGGGTCAGCTGAACAGCCGCGATAGTCTGCCCGCCGTCCCCGATCATCGCGTCGAGCCACCAGCAGGAATCGACAGGAGCCTCTATTTCCCGGTACCAGGCGCCATCCAAGTAGCCCCGCCCTTGCCGATGCAAAGTCCAGCCGATTCCGGTGGCCCTAAAGTTAGGTAAGTTTAGGGAGCCCATAATGTCCGAAGGATCATTTAAGAACCCCCAGAAGCGCTCACGATAGAGCGCCCACTCTGGGTTTTCGGCATAGACGCTGCCCATTGTCGCACCGGCTGCGTAAAGACCCATCCGCGACCAGCCGTACGGAATGATCTCATGCAGGACCGGCGCGACGGCAATCATTGCGCTCTCGGGCGGCAGCCCGAGGCAGCACAAGGTCTTCAAGTGCTCGACCGCCCCCATCGGCCCCTCCGGCGTTGCCGCGCTCCCGAAATAATAGCACCAGCAGCGACCCCTGAACAGGGGGCGCGGTCTATCCGGCGCGCCGCAAATATTGGCGCGCCTCGTCTTGTCTTTGGTCAAGCCAGATTTTCGCGCCTAGCTCGGCGGAATTGCGAACATCGAGAGTCTGATAGAGCCTCCTCGTGAGATCCACTACGGAGGAGAGTTGGACGCCGAGCTCGTCCGCGATCACAGGTTTTGGTTTCCCGAAGGCAAGTTGAATGCCGACCTTCGTCTGCGCCGGCGTGGCGCCGCTTTCCCGCAGCACGCGCGCCGCATGGGCGATGGGGTGCTCGTGGAGGTCGATCGTCACCGATATGAGACAGCTCTTCGGATCCCTCGCGGCGTCTTCCGGAGGTGTCCCCGCCGGCACGAGCCATTTCGCTTCGAGCGTCAGAACCCCAAAGGCGGTCGAAATCCGCATTCGTGGCGGCGTGTTGGAGGTGCCGTTCGCTGCGCCGGTGATCTGCCGGATGAGCTTCAGAACCGGCGCGGGCAGTCTGTCGCCGACTGGCACATAGCGCGTGTAGCTGCTTGGCTCTCCCATAAGAATTCTGAGCAGCGATTCGAGGCTCGCGGTCTGGTAAACGATATTTGCGTCAGCCGTCAAAATCACCAGACCGCCTCGCACCCGTGCACCTGCCGCGCTGATTAGAGCCTCATCCTCGTGGCGCGCATTACCGGAATTAGCCCGCCGGAACGCGTGCGCGAGCCAGGGCCGGAGCCGGTCGAGACGCTGAACGTCCTCC
>JBATYB010000317.1:0-9465 GCA_049673825.1 Methylocella sp.
GCCGGAAGTTGAGCGTGATCTCGGAATCGCCGGCCACGACTTTCTCGACCCGGAGCGTATTGCTTTCGAACTCTTCGGGGGTCGGATCGAGGTTGCGGACGACCAGCGTGACCGGCGTGTTGGCCGGCACCTTCAATTCGGCGGGCTGGAATCGATGGTTCTTAATGGAGATATGGAGCGTAACCGCGCTCGCCGCCCCGGCCGGGATTTGCGCGAAACTATTAATTAATGCCGGCAAAACCGCAAGCTGGGCGATACGGCGCACGCGTGGTACGAACATTGGTCTCTCCATGGATCGCACGGTTGAACATCAGAATTCAAACAGAGCCCGCAAGCGGGCCTTGTTTCGCGAGAAATTGGTCAGATCGAGGGGGTTCGGGTTACCCGCGGCATGACCGGCGATTTGCGTGGAGAAGGCGGCCGCGAGGTGGATTTTGTGGGTCAACTCGATGAAACACGTCGGGCCGGCATAGAGCGCATGCCCGGCGAATGCGTTCAATCCGGCCCCGTCGTAGGCGCGGTAATATTCAACTTCGCCTCCAAGCGCGACATTGGGTGTAATTCGATAGGTCAGCGCCGTCGTCAAACCCAGCTGCGACGCTCCCGCCCAATTCCGGTTCCCAAAGTCTCGCGTGATCTCCGGGGTATAGATCGCATTGACGGCCGCGAAAAGACGATTTGGCAGCAGCTCGGTGTCGGCGATGATCTTGGTTTGCGCGCTAAAACCCGTGATCAGTCTTCCGCCATCGTCGATCCGCGACCATTCCGGCTCGACCGAGATTGTGACACCGGCTGGCGCGCCCGGACCGCGTCCAATCAGCACGTAGCTGAATACTGACCCTAAGCCACCGAAATTGGCGCTTTCGCGGTTTTCAAATCCCTCGACTCCGTGAATTTGAGTGAAGACGCCGTGAACAGCAGGTTCGATCTGAAAACTGTCGGTTGGATTATATTCGAACTCGACTTCCTGTTCGAGCTGGTTGTAGGCGCCACCGCGCCTCTGGAAGGCGAGGTTGGTCTCGAATTCGAGCTCGCTCTCGCCTTCGGGGCCGATGTCCGACCCTGTCGTGAAGCCGAAAATATATTTCGTTTCGAGTTCCCTGAATGAGTCCGGCGCCGTCTCCTGCGCCGATGCGAATGCCGGAGGAACGAGGAACAAGGCAGCCGCCAAGGCATGCCGGCGGCGCACCGGAATCGAGGAAGTGCAATGCACGAAGTCCTCCAGGCAAAAGGGGTCAAGGCCCTGATGTCAGCGAGAATTGCTTTGATCTTCCACTCCTAGCTATAGAAGTTTAGAATGCAAGCATTATGTTTTTAAATTAGAGTAGTTAAAATGTAAAAACCGTGCGCGTTTAAAACTATTAAAAAGTACAGATGTTAAAATCATCCCTATGTCTTCGTTTTGAAGAAAGAGACCTCCCATCAAGGAAACAATCGCCGACGGCGGGGGTATCGGCCGGTGAATCGTCCACCCCAACAGGTAGGACGAAAGGCCGCCCATTCCGCTTTCGCAATTCCGTCCGGCGAGAGAGACGCGGCCTATTCCCGCTTGTCAGGACCGCCAGAATGGCGCAGCCGATAAAGGAAACCGGCCGTTCCGGCGAATTAAGCCGGAAAATTTGCGCGGCCGTGCATTTTTGCTTGGACGAACCCCGGCAAACGGCGAGAAGGTGGCGTGCGCTTTTCGCGCAAAATTCCGATCCACGCAGCCGTTGAATCAGGCGGACTCATGGGAACCTTCGCCCCTGAGCAATACAAGGAAACATTGATTTTTCTCGCGACGGCGGGCGTCGTCGTGCCGCTGTTCCGGCGCTTGAAGTTCAGTCCGGTTCTGGGTTTTCTTGGCGCGGGTGTTTTGCTTGGCCCCTATGGCCTGGGCGCGCTCGCGCGGCAAATCGGCTGGCTCGCTCCGTTCGCTCTCGCCAATGTCGAGCAAATTGCACCGGTCGCGGAATTCGGCGTCGTCTTTCTTTTGTTCATGATTGGACTTGAACTGTCGTGGCAGCGTTTGGCGATTATCGGCCGGCTCGTGTTCGGGCTCGGCGCTCTGCAGGTCTTCGGGTCCGCCGCCGCGCTTGGCGCCCTGGCCTTGATCCTTGGGGAGCCTTCAACCTCGGCGGAGGTGCTCGGTTTTGCGCTTGCCCTGTCGTCCACGGCCATCGTGATTCCCGTGCTCGCCGAGGCCAAACGGCTCGGCACCACGGCAGGCCGCACGATCTTTGCCGTCCTGCTCTTTCAGGACCTCATGGTGGCGCCGCTCCTGTTCATGGTCGCAATGCTCGGAATGCGCGGCGGCGGCCTCGGCATGGTTTTTGTCTCTTTCCTGGTTCCCGCGCTCACCGGTTTGAGCGTCATCGTGCTCAGTGGTCGGCTTGTCATGCGGCCTCTATTTCGTCACGTCGCGGCGGCCGGATCGACCGAATTTTTCATTGCGGCCTGCTTGCTTGTGGTCATCGGAGCCGGAGTTCTCACCGCGGCGAGCGGTTTGTCGATGGGACTTGGCGCCTTTATCGCCGGCATTCTTCTCGCCGAAACCGAGTACCGCCGCGAGATCGAAGTGACGATTGAGCCCTTTAAAGGGTTGCTGCTTGGACTTTTCTTTGTCTCGATCGGCGCGAGCCTCGATCTTTCTCACATACTTTCCGCTCCGCTAATAGCCTTCGGCCTTGCGCTTGGCATTATCTTCGTCAAGTTTTGCGTCAACTGGCTAGCAGGGTGGATAGCGCGCCTGCCGGTGCGGGTCTCCACCGAGGCCGCGCTTATGCTGGCACCCGGCGGCGAATTTGCTTTCGTCATCGTCACCGCGGCCGTCGCCGCCAAGGCCATGCCCGCCGGCACTGGCGCGGAGGCGATGATCGCGGTGACGCTTTCGATGTTCGCCGTGCCCTTCCTTGGCGCGCTCGCCAAGCGCCTGGCAAGACGGCCCGCCGAGCCCGCCGCACTCCTGGAGCCGGACGTGGACGGTCCGGCGCCCGACGCGATCATCGTCGGCTTTGGCCGGGTTGGCCAGCTGGTCGGCGACATGCTGCATGCGCATGCCATCCGGTATTTGGCCGTCGACACCGATCCCAGCCTGGTGAAACGGCTCCGCGGCGAAGGACGAGACATCTATTGGGGCAACGCGTCGCGGCCCGAGTTTCTCGCCCGGTGCGGGTTGGCCAAGGCCAAAGCTCTTATTGTCACGATGAACAAACCCGCCGACGCGGAAGACATTGTTCGCGACGCGCGCGCCGTTCACCCAGACCTGATCATTGTCGCCAGAGCCCGCGACGCGCATCACGCAACGCTGCTCTACGGTCTTGGCGTGAGCGATGCCGTCCCCGAGACTATCGAGGCAAGCCTGCAATTGTCGGAAGCCGTGCTCGTGGACATGGGTATCCCCATGGGCAAGGTCATCGCCTCGATTCACGAGAAACGCGACGAATTCCGGAAAATCCTTCAGCCTATCGCGGGCCGCGCCGAAGCCAGAGGCGCCATTAAAATGTCGCTTCGCATGAAGGAAATGAACAAAAAGCAGCCGAAATCGAAACCGGAGGGATGAGCCCGCCGCGCCATCGCACCGCGTGGCTTTTCCGCGCGACCAAAGCACGCTGCGCCAAAAGCCGCGCGCGGACGACGCGAGATCAGTTGTGGCGCTTCAGATGGTCTTCCAAGTAGGCGAGCGCATCGTGCCGGTCTCCGTCAGTCGCCGAAGCCACCGCCTTGTCGTAGAGATCGATGATCCATTTGTCCTTTTTGGAATCAATCGCGGCTTCCCGCGCCAACGTCAGCCACATCAGGCCGAGCGCGCGCTGAGGCCGAACACCTTCGCGGCCCGTGAAGAGGATTTGGCCGAGCAGAGCCTCCGCTTGGAGGTGCCCTTTATCCGCGGCGAGAGATAGCCAGCGGATTGCCTCCCGGCCATCCTTATCGACGCCCGCGCCGTCGAGATGCATCCGCGCCAAATTGTATTGCGCGTCCGCATCGCCGAACGTCGTCGCGGCGAACTGGAACATTTGCAGCGCGCGTTGGGGATCGGGACGGACCTTGCTGTTGGCTATGCCGTTCAGATTGTAGGTCGCAAGTGAGACCAACGCGTTCGACACAACCGCGCGGTCGCGCCGGTTGGGGTCGTCCTCATCGTAATTCATGACGATTTGCGAGAAATAGTCATACGCCTTCATATCGTCGCGCGGCACGCCGTCGCCATTGGCATAAATTTTGGCGAGTTTCCATTGCGCCAGCACTTCGCCTCCCGCCGCGGCATACTTCAAGGCCTCGATCGCGGAGGTGGCATTGCCTGAGCGAAACCCTTTGAGACCCGCCTGCAACGCCGCCCGCGGCGTCGCGAATGTCTGGAGCGGCGCCTTTTCAACCGCCGCGCCTTCGGGTGCCTCGAACGCCGCGGTGCGGGCCCCTGGCAAGCAGGCCGCCAGCCCGAAAAGCACAACCCCGGAAATGCGGCTAAACGTCAGCATAGGCATGTGTTTCACTCGATGCACCCGGATGTGTAACGGCTCCGGTAACGGCCGGACCGACCATCTGGGCGTATTTCCATAACGCGCCAGACCCGAAATTAGTTTGACGCGGTTTCCAATCTTTTTCCCTTTTTTTTAATTCCGCATCCCCCAATTGGAGGTTGACGGTTCCCTTGATCGCGTCGATCTCGATCATGTCGCCATCGCGCACCAGCGCGATTGGGCCGCCAACGGCCGCCTCCGGTCCGACATGGCCGACGCAAAAACCGCGGGTCGCGCCGGAAAAGCGACCATCGGTGACAAGCGCGACCTTGGACCCCATGCCTTGGCCGTAAAGCGCCGCCGTGGTCGCCAGCATTTCGCGCATGCCGGGTCCCCCGCGCGGACCCTCGTAGCGGATCACGAAAACGCAACCTTCCGCGTAGCGGCGCTTCGTCACCGCTTCGAAACAAGCTTCTTCATTGTCGAAGCAAAGCGCCGGCCCCTTAAAGATCAGCGCCGCTTCCGGCATGCCCGCGACCTTCACGATCGCCCCCTCGGGCGCGAGGCTTCCCCTCAGAGCGACGATGCCGCCGGTGGTGGTGATTGGCTTGTCGGCCGGCCAGATAACGTCCTGGTCTGGGTTCCACACGACTTTCCTTAAGTTTTCGTTAACCGTCCGGCCAGTCACGGTGAGGCAATCGCCGTGCAGGAAGCCATGATCGAGCAGAGTCTTCATCAGCAAAGGAACGCCGCCGGCCTCGAACATGTCCTTGGCGACATATTTCCCGGCCGGCTTCAGATCGGCGATGTAGGGCGTCCGGCGGAAGATCTCGGCGACTTCGAAGAGATCAAACGCAATCCCGCATTCGTTGGCGATTGCCGGGAGATGCAGCGCGGCATTGGTCGAGCCGCCGGATGCGGCGACAACGGTCGCGGCGTTTTCGAGCGCCCTGCGGGTGACGATATCGCGCGGACGAAGGTTGCGCGCCAATAGGTCCATCACCATCTCGCCCGCCATCACGCAGAAGCGGTCGCGAATTTCATAGGGGGCCGGCGCCCCGGCCGAATAAGGCAGGGCGAGTCCGATCGCCTCCGACACGGTGGCCATCGTATTGGCGGTGAACTGCGCGCCACAAGCGCCGGCCGAGGGACAGGCGACGGTCTCGAGCGTGTCCAAGTCCTCGGCCGACATTTCCCCGACCGAATATTTGCCGACCGCCTCGAAAAGATCTTGAATGGTGACTGGCCTCCCCGTGAAAGTTCCCGGCAAGATCGAACCACCGTAGATGAAAATCGAAGGAACGTTGAGACGCAGCATCGCCATCATCATGCCGGGCAGCGACTTGTCGCAGCCGGCGACGCCGACGAGCGCATCGTAGCAATGGCCGCGCATGGTAAGCTCGACCGAGTCGGCGATCACCTCGCGCGAAACAAGCGAGGATTTCATCCCCTCATGGCCCATGGCGATCCCATCGGTCACCGTGATGGTGCAAAATTCGCGCGGCGTGCCGCCCGCCGAAACAACACCCTTCTTCACCGCTTGGGCCTGCCGCATCAGCGCGATGTTGCAGGGAGCGGCCTCGTTCCAGCAGGATGCCACGCCGACCAGAGGCTGATGAATTTGCTCGCGCGTGAGCCCCATCGCGTAAAGATAGGAACGGTGCGGCGCGCGCGATGCGCCTTCCGTCACGTGCCGGCTGGGAAGCCTGCTTTTATCGAAAACGCGATTTTCCATGGAACATGGTTCCGAATGTGCCGGCTAAACCGTCTGATTGGAGACTGGGAAGGCGCCGTCGAACAAGTTGGATGCCGCGCGGGGAAGCGGGCGAAAGTTCCTGTCACGCCATGCCCTGGCAACCGATGCCTAGCAGATGAGGTTTTGCCTCACAACTCACAATAGCAAGTTGCTAAAGACCAAAAAAGCGGTTTATTCTTAATATGCCAAGTCAAAGTCAACTTGTCAGGCCCTGTGACATCAAAACCACAATTTTTTCTCTTTGGCGAGCGATTTTCCGCAAGGCGCCTCATTTTTTGTCCCGGCCAGGCGGCTTCGAGCGCATTCCGGCCACCTCGAATCACTCGATCGAAAAAGAATTGCTCGGGAGCAATACCGGCGCGTCCCCGGCGGTCCGCCATCACCTAGAGCCAGGCCAGCCTCACGGCAAACTGCCCTGGCGCTTCAGAAACCGCGCGAAGGCGGCGAGCGCGATATCGGACACATGATGCTCGATGCCCTCGGCGTCGAGTTCGGCGCATTGCTCCGGAACGCCGACGGCGCGCAGAACATCGACAACCAGCCGATGCCGGGAACGGACGCGATCGGCGAGGCCATGCCCCTCCGGCGTCAGGAACACGCCCCGATAGAGCTTCGAGGTGGCAAGCCCTTCCCGTTTCAGGCGGGCGATCGTTTTGATCGCCGTCGCGTGGGTCACCCCGAGACGGTGGGCGATATCCGTCGGCCGCGCCTCGCCGCCGCTCGCCAGAAGGTCGTCGATCAATTCGACATAATCCTCGAGAACCGCCGCCGCCTGCGCCGAACGCGCCTTTTCAAAGCGCCGGGCCTGCACCGCCTCGACCGGCAGCTCGGCCGGCAGCGGCGCCACGGTCACTTTCTTGATCATTAATCATTAGTCCCTTGCCCACGCGATGTGCGGGTGCCACCGCGCCAAATTCGAACAAAACAAATCCAAGTCAACTTTTTTTGAGTTCGATTATTTTGTAGCCCATGCTACATCATATACCACGGGGCGCAGCAGGTGCCGGTCCTTGAGGCAAGCTTGGCTTGGATTTGGGACGCCTTCGCGCAAGGTGCTCTTTTTAAAATTTTGAAAGGTCGCTGTTGTTGACCGTCGCACGAAAGGAAGTCGAATGACGGATGTCGCCGTCCAAGACCGCCCAGTGAATCGGACGCAGGCCGCCATTCGCGAAGTTCTCGATGGCCGTCGACGCGGCTTGAGCGCCATCCTTCCGATGGCGGGGCCGGCGGTCATCGTTTCGATCGCCTATATGGATCCCGGCAATTTTGCAACGAATATCCAGGCCGGCGCGAAATATGGCTATGGGTTGCTTTGGGTCGTTTTGATTGCAAACCTGATCGCGATGCTGTTTCAGAGTTTGTCGGCGAAGCTCGGCATCGCGACCGGCCGCAACCTCGCTGAATTGTGCCGCGAGCAATTGCCGTGGCCTCTCGTCTGGGCCATGTGGGTAGGCAGCGAGATCGCGGCGATGGCGACCGATCTCGCGGAGTTCCTCGGCGGTGCGATCGGACTCTCTCTCCTGTTCAACCTCCCGCTCCTCTGGGGCATGATCGTCACCGCGATCGTGACCTACGGAATTCTGATGTTCGAGAGGCGAGGCTTCAGACCGATCGAGCTGATCATCGGTGCCTTGGTGGCGATCGTCTGCCTCTGTTATCTGATCGAGATATTCATCGCCCCGGTGGACTGGGCGGCCGCGGCATTCCACACCTTCGTTCCGCAGCTCGAAGATGCGGCGGCAGTCACGATCGCCGTGGGCATCATTGGCGCCACCGTCATGCCGCATGCCATCTACCTCCATTCCGGCCTCACTCACGTCCGGCTGAGCGCGCGCGACGACTCCGACCGGCGTAAGCTCCTCCGCTTTTCCAACCGCGAAGTCATTGTCGCGCTGGCGATCGCCGGAGCGGTGAATATGGCGATGGTGATGATGGCGTCGGCCGCTTTTCACGCGGGTCACAGTGACGTCGCCGAGATCGAGACAGCCTACCGCACATTGCTTCCCCTGCTCGGCGCGGGAGCGGCAACGGTCTTCTTGATTTCCCTCCTTGCATCTGGCGTGTCCAGCTCCGCGGTCGGAACCATGGCCGGCCAAATGATCATGCAAGGCTTCGTTGGCTTCAGAATCCCGATCTGGGTCAGGCGGCTTGTCACCATGGTGCCCGCATTTATCGTCGTCGGCGTCGGAGTCAATGCGACAAACGCGCTCGTCATAAGTCAGGTCATCCTCAGTCTTGCCCTGCCGATACCCATGATCGCGCTTTTGCTATTCACCCAACGGCCCGACATCATGGGCTCTTTCGCGAATGGCCGGGTGACCCGAGTTGCCGCGATCGCCGGAACCGCGGTGGTACTCGTACTCAACGCCGTGCTTCTGTTGCAGACGTTTGGTGTGCCCCTGCCGTTTTTGGAGGGGTAGGGCGGACCCCGTTGCCGCGTGCTGTCGCTTTGGCCTCGCGCTAATGCCGGATGCGCTTGCCGATTAAGCTCCGCCAAGTTTTACCAGCGCGGCGGCGAGCTTTTCCATCCTGGAGAGAGCGTCCTCTCGCCGTTCGCGGTTTTCCTCGACGACTTCTTCCGGCGCGCGGGCCACGAAATCGGCGTTGCGAAGCTTGGCTTCGATTTTGTCCGCGTCGCCCTTTAATTTGGCGATCTCCTTGGCGAGACGAGTCTTTTCCGCTTCGAAATCGATGATCCCTTGCAAGGGCAGCGCGGCAATGGTTTTGCGCACGACCATCTGCGCGGATTTTTCAGGGGCCTCGGCCGCGAAAGAAATCTCCGATAGCCGGGCGAGCCGCTTGATGGTTTCGTCCCAATCTTTCGCATGGGCCTTGGCCTCGGGGGAGGCGTTCACGAGCATCAGCGGGATTTGCGCGGCCGCGGGAACGTTCAACTCCGCGCGCACCGAACGGATTTCCGAGATAAGCTCGACGATAAAGCCGATCTCGGCCTCGGCCTCTGGATTTTCGCAACCTTCCAGTTCCGGCCATTGCGCGAGGGCCAGCACACTCGCGCGGGGCAGCTCGTCAGTCGCCGTGATGCGCCAAAGCTCCTCGGTCATGAACGGCATGAAGGGGTGCAGGAGCTTGACGATTTGCTCGCGCACGAAAGCCATCGTCGCGCGGGTCTCGATCTTGCCCGGCCCATCGGCGCCCTGCAGGAGAGGCTTGGCGAGTTCGAGATACCAGTCGCAAAAAATGTTCCACACGAAACGATAGGCGGCGTGGGCGGCGTCGTTGAAACGATAGGTTTCTATCGCCCCCGTGACC
>JBATYB010000318.1:0-3417 GCA_049673825.1 Methylocella sp.
TTGATCGGCGCCGCCAACCCGGGCGACGAAGCAGCGCCTAAACGCGCCGGCGTCGAGCGTGGCCAAGATGTCGCCCAGATGATCGTGCGAAGGCGTGCCGCTCTCGCAGGGGCGGAACCGGCGCAAAAGCTCGATCTTCCTCTCGCCGAGCCGAGCGATGTCTGTGAAGGCCTCCGCCCCGGCGAGAACCGCAAGGAGGCACAAAAGCATTCTCTCATCGAGAGGATAGACCACTTTCCCGCTTGCCGGCGGTCCGGCATATCCTTGAAAAAATAAAGGAAAAAGGTCGTCTCGGCCAGCGCCTCGGCATTTGCGCCGTTGGTTTCCATCGAAATCCTCCTCCGAATCAGAGGACTTCCACAGATTCAGCACTTCCGCCGCTTGTCGCGCATTTCTTCACCCGATTGCCCTGGCGCGGGATGCGGCTGGACTTGACGCTCGGAGTCGTGGCAGATAGGCGCGATTGAGAGCCGCAATTGTGTCGCGCCGCAGCTGGAGTGCGAGGAACTCGCGGCCTCGTGCGGGCGTGGCGGAACTGGTAGACGCGCTGGACTCAAAATCCAGTTCTGGTGACAGAGTGTCGGTTCGATTCCGGCCGCCCGCACCATAACTGTTATCAACATGTTAGCAGATTACGCATCCGCATCGCTTCCCGGAAGTCGCAATTGGGAAGCACACGGGAAGCGCAGTGGGCCGTCTCTGCGTCACCGTCCCGTCCTGCCCGCCGCCCCTAACTTATCGAAATCAACGCCGAGATCCACTGCCGCGGCTTTGATGCAAGCGATCCGGCGCACGCCCCCCTGTTAAAGGGGGCCATCCCGATACTAGGTCTGTCCACTTCACCCCCAAACTAAATTTTCGGTTTTAACATTCGACCTTTCGCCGTATTTCTCGCGGCCTCGGCTAAGAAGGGTCATTCGTTGGAACACGTGAGCCTTTGGGGATCTCAACCCAATGGCACTCCCCCTGGTCATTCTTGTAACAAACAAGGTAATAGCCAGGGTCTGGGCTTGGTCCTACACCACATAGTGATCCGGTTCTTGCTCCGGAATCTGCTAACTTTATAAAACGACCTTTCAAGCTAGTGTTCAAGTCATCGTACTTGTGCTGTGACTTTTTATAGCCCACAAGCTTCTTAGCTGCTCCGTGGGTTCTCGGAACTCCTCTAGCTTTTTTATGAGTCTCTTCGTCTCTTTTAATCATTGTTATCTCCTGAGCGAAAATGAAGGTGTGCTATTGCGTGCTTCTGATGGCGCTAGCAACCGCCTGCCCGATTTGGGCCGCCAAAATAGTATTTTGGGCCGCAATGGAGAGGCCTGCGTTTTGAGCCGGTCCCATCGTAATAATCAAATCCTGTGTATTGGTACGTGTAGCTCCAAAGAGAGGCATGTTTCCCGTGTTGGCGGAGACGCGCACCAATTTCCATGTTGGCGTAATATTTCCACCATAAACAATTACGAAGGCGACTTCGTGGGAAATGACGTCTTTTTTCCCTACCCTCTCCTCGTCTGCTAGAGCGTTCGCATAATATGGAACTATTCCTCCTTGTACATAGGTCGGAAGCGTCACGTCTTCTAACCATTCCCTAAGCTTAAGATCGCTTTCGATGAATATGCCACTTTCATGAGGACATGGAGCAGGCAGGGTCCCAAGTAGGTTAGCGATTTTTTCTCTATTATGAGAGACAAACAGCTTAGTGAGATCGGCAGTAAACTTTTTAAAGTCAATATACAGAGCCAACGTTTCTTTCCGCGTCGCATCTGCTGAGAGTGTGCCGCCAAGCCCAAAAGCATACGATTGAGGTACGTTTAGAGCCGAGAACGTGTTAGCTGCTATTACTGGAGAGGATGTGAATGTTTCGCCCACAAAATTCACCTAGCCATTATGAATTGGAGTATTAAATGTCACACCAGGATTAACGGCGCTCTTTTCATCGATTGTCATCGATTGTCAAAGTAAGTGTTGCCTGGGACGCCAAAGTATCAAGTCATTCAAGTCTTGGTTTTAGATGTTTTCCTTTTTCGAGCAACCCCGCTTCCTCCTCAGCCTCAATGACATTCGGATCAAGAGCAATTTGCATATCTTCTAAAATTGCGATCTGAACGGCGTTTTTGACCTCACACTGCACCTGGTCTACTATTGCTTTGATCATTGTTCGCGCCTCTACAGGCGTTTGATAAAACTCGTGTAGCTCGGGAACGTATGTACCGCATCCGGTAAGAACGCCAAAAGCAAACACCGTTGAGATCATTTTATATTTAATTGGATACTTCATCGTTCTCGCCCCTGCTCGCGAAGCAACATCATTCGAAATGATTCCCCGTTGATTGGAATACGATACCGCGAAAAGCAGAGTGAGGCCGTAACGGAAATGTCGCAGTTACCGATTAATTATAATGCGGCTGCAGGAAATGGCGGCGCACGAAAGCCCGCGCACGCCGAAGCTCTACTATCTGGCCCCCCATCCGCGGGTTTTACTTTGTCGCCATGCCGTAAGCCCGGCGCCGCTTCTCGATTAACGGCCGGGGACCGGCCCGGTTGCCACGATTACTAAAAATTCCGGCTCTACGTGCGGATGACCAACACCGAACATTTGGCATGCCGCACGATCGTTTTGGCGTTGGAGCCGATAAGATAGGTCGCCATGGAAGGTCTATGCGATCCGACCACGATAAGATCGGCGCCCCAATCATCGGCTTCGGCCAGGATCTCGACATAAATGCCGCCAAACCTGACGGTATGCGAGATGCTCTCCTTTGGAAACGTAAGGCCGGCGCTGATCTCCTCCAGCGCGCGAGCGGCGCGATCTTCTTGCGATTTGTCGAATTCGGGCGGGACATATTCCATGAAACTCGCGGGCAGCAGTGTTTCGATCGTGATAAGCCGCAAGGCGCCCTTCGACTGAAGCGCGAGCTCCACCGCGGCACCGAGGGCTGGTTTCGCGAGCGTCAATTCGGTCAGGTCGATTGGGATCAGGATCTTTTTGAACATCGAATTTGGCCTATGCGCCGTGGTAACGAACTTCCCCGCTCCGGGGGCCGGAATAGGGGATGAGGACCCGGCGTGCCCTAGCGTCAGGCCGCGCCTTCGGTTTCCCGCAACAGGTCGCCAACAGCCGCGAGCGCCGCATCCGCGGCGGCGCTATGCGGTCCTCCCGCTTGAGCCAAGTCGCGGCGGCCGCCGCCGCCCTTGCCGCCAAGTTTGGCCGCCGCGGGACGCACCAATTGGACGGCGTCGAAGCGTTCTGTCCAATCGGGTGTGACCCCGACCACGATAGCTGCCTTCCCATCGCTGTCGACGGCGACGATCGCGACAACTCCGGAGCCGACGCTTAGCTTCGCTTCGTCGGCGAGCGCTTTGAGATCGTTCATCGCGATTCCAGATACCACGCGGCGATAAAACGTGACGTTGCCGGTC
>JBATYB010000319.1:0-2308 GCA_049673825.1 Methylocella sp.
GTGCGGTTCAACCTTCCCCCACTGTTCGTCACTGTACCAAAATAAATCGCTCATCGTTTGACATCCCCTTCCTGGGTGACTGCCAAATGTTTGAATCATCTCATCATTAATTAAGTCCTAACCCTAATGCCCGCCAAGCCGCCATCGCACCCTCCAGGTCACTGGCCCACACCGGCCAATGAGCGCCACCTTCTTCAAAAGACGGGTCTTTTTCGAGTCGCCGGGATATCCCTCGCGGATGTTGGGCCGCAAAAAAAGCCACGCGGGAAATACATTTGATAATGAAGATGATCTCCCGGCCGCAATGGCGGCGCTTGAAGGGTTCATCGCTGTTCGGCATAGGAACTCACTTCCCCTAACGGGGCGTTCCCCGGCGCTTGCGCCATGCGCACCAGAGTCGGCCGACGCACGGCAACCGCCAGCCTGTTTCGTAGCCGTCCTTTCGGATTCGTGAACCGGAAAATGTTTTCGTTCCGTTCCAATCCTGCCTTGTTCATGGCATAAGCAGCCGCCAACTCGAATCACCTCGAATCACATGGACAGACCGGCGCATGGCAAGGACCGGCGATCTTTTCGGCAATGCGGCACGCAAGGAGCCGCCCGCTCGACCGGGCCGGCAAGCCGTGGCGTCGCAAAAAGGCGGGTCGCCAACCTGCGAAACGTCCGGCGAGCTGGGCTATACCGCCGCCTCGATCGAGGTGCTGGAGGGGCTGGAGCCGGTCCGGCGGCGGCCCGGCATGTATATCGGCGGCACCGGCGAGGCCGCGCTCCATCATCTTTTCGCGGAAGTCCTCGACAACGCGATGGACGAGGCGGTCGCCGGCCACGCTTCCTTCATCGATGTCCGCTACGAGGCCTCGGGTTTTCTCACCGTGATCGATAATGGGCGCGGCTTTCCGGTCGATCCGCATAAGAAATTTCCGAAGAAATCGGCGCTCGAAGTCGTCATGACCATGCTGCACGCGGGCGGCAAATTCGATCAGAAATCCTATCGGACCTCGGGCGGCTTGCATGGGGTCGGCATTTCCGTCGTCAACGCGCTGTCGGAACGCCTCGAAGTGGAAGTTGCGCGGAGCCAAATGCTCTACCGGCAGATCTTCGAGCGGGGCCACCCGGTCACGCCCCTCGAAAAGCTGGGCAAGGTGCAAAACCGGCGCGGCTCGAGCGTGCGGTTTAAGCCCGACGAAAGGATTTTCGGCAAGGGCGCGAATTTCAAGCCGGAGCGCTTGTTCAAAATGGCCCGTGCGAAAGCCTATCTCTTCGGCGGTGTCGAGATCCGCTGGCATTGCGCGCCGGAATGGATCGGCCCGAATGCCGCAATTCCGCCCGAGGCTGTTTTCCGCTTTCCCGGCGGCCTCAAGGATTGCCTTCTCCAGGATATCGAGGGCAAGGACCTCGTCACCGATCAGATTTTCGCGGGCAAGGTCGAAAAACCCGGCGGCCACGGATCGCTCGAATGGGCGATGGCCTGGCTCGCCTTCGACGACGGCTTCGTGCATTCCTATTGCAACACCATTCCCACCCCTGACGGCGGCACCCATGAAACCGGCCTTCGCGCCGCGCTGGCGCGCGGCCTTAAGGATCACGCCGAGCGGACCGGCCTGGCAAAGAAGGCGGCTCCGGTGACCGGCGACGACATCATGGCGTCCTGCGCCGCGATGGTTTCCGTCTTCCTTCGCGAGCCGGAGTTTCAAGGCCAAAACAAGGGGCGGCTTTTGACCAATGAAGCAGCAAAGATCGTCGAAGGAACTTTGCGCGATGCCTTCGATCATTGGCTCGCGGCCTCCCCTTCGCACGCCGGAAAGCTCCTCGACTGGACGATCGAGCGCGCCGAGGAGAGATTGCGCCGGCGCGCCGAGAAAGATGTTGCGCGCAAGACCGCGACGCGCAAGCTCAGGCTTCCCGGAAAACTCGCGGATTGCGCGAACAATTCATCGCAAGGATCGGAACTCTTTATCGTCGAAGGCGATTCCGCCGGCGGCTCCGCCAAGCAGGCGCGCGATCGCGCGAACCAGGCGGTGCTGCCGTTGCGCGGCAAAATCCTCAACGTCGCCAGCGCCACGCGCGGCAAGCTCGCGGGCAATCAGCAGCTCAACGATCTGGTCCAGGCGCTCGGGTGCGGCACCGGAGCGCATTACAAGGAGCAAGACCTTCGCTACGAAAAGATCATTATCATGACCGACGCCGATGTCGATGGCGCCCATATCGCGTCCCTGCTCATCACCTTTTTCTTTCGCGAGATGCCGAAACTCGTCGAGGCCGGACATCTTTATCTGGCGGTTCCGCCGCTCTACCGGCTGACCCAGGG
>JBATYB010000320.1:0-3509 GCA_049673825.1 Methylocella sp.
CAAGAAGCCAACACACCATATAACAGCCTGTGCGCGCATGATGGGTGCCTTCGCGTGTCTCATGAATGCCGCCAATCACAGGCTGCGCCACGAGGCCCTCGACGGAATACCGCGGCAGTTCCGTGCGATGCCTTATGGCGCGCGGAGCATTTGCGGCGTGACCGCGGGTATTTCACGCAATCTCTATGAAAGGCTCTATTCCTGATGTGGCGCGCCATCCTCGAACCTGCCCTGCTGTTCGCCCTGCCCTTCGCCACCTATACGATCTATCTCGTTTTGCGCCGGAACTTTCCCTTCGCGACGGAGCATTGGACGAAAACTGCGGTCTCGACGCTGACTTTGGCCGGCCTTGCGATCGCCGTCACCGGCATGATCGCCTTCGGTATTTTCGCCCCGCGCCACGAGGGCGCCTATGTCCCGGCCCACATCGAAAACGGGAAGCTTGTGCCGGGGCGGATGCAATGAGCCAAGCGGAGGCCCAGGGCATCGAGGCGCCGGAGGCCCTCGCCGCGCTGTTCGGCGAGAAAGACTTGCTCGGCGTTCTTGCCGCGCTCGATCAAGACGGCGAGGAAACCCGCATTGTCGGCGGCGCCTTGCGCAACGCGCTCCTCGGCCGGCCGGTGCGTGAAATCGATCTCGCGACCACCCTTGTTCCCGAGGCCGTCATGGCGCGGGCAACGGCCGCCGGCTTCCGCGCGATCCCGACCGGCGTCGCGCACGGCACGGTCACGGTGCTCGCCGGGGCGAGGAGTTTCGAAATAACAACCTTGCGCCAGGACATCGCGACCGATGGCCGCCATGCGAAAGTCCTTTTCGGCCGCGATTTCAAGGCCGATGCGCTGCGCCGCGATTTAACGATGAACGCGCTGTCTATGACCCGCGCGGAAAGACTGTTCGATTACACCGGCGGCCTCGACGACATCGCGGCGCGCAAGGTGCGCTTTATTGGCGAGCCCGCGCGGCGCATCGCCGAAGACTATCTGCGCATCCTGCGCTTCTTCCGCTTTTCCGCCGATTTCGGCGAAGGCCCGCTCGATTCCGCGGGGCGTTCGGCGGCCATTCGCCAACGAGGCGGCCTTGCCCGCCTCTCGCGCGAAAGAATACGCGCCGAGCTTCTGAAGCTTTTTTCCGCACGGAGGGCGGCGGAAGTTTGCGCGGACGTATGCGCCGATGGGCTCTTACATCCGCTCCTCGCCTTGGCGCCAAATCCGGCGCGGCTGCGGCGCGCCGCGGCGATCGTCCCGCCGCAGGATCCGCTCCTGCGTCTTGCCGCGCTCTGCGTCATGCTACCCGAGGACGCGGCGCGGCTGCGTGGGCAGCTGCGACTTTCCAACACGGAAGTCGAGCGTCTCGAAGCCGCCGCGCTGGCGCTGACTGGGCTGCATGGGCTTAACGAGCCGCCAGGACCCGATGAATTGCGAGGCTTGCTTTTCCGCCACGGCCGCCAGGGGGCGGGCGACGCAATAATACTGGCGCAAGCCGATGCTCGCCCGGGGCACGATGACGAATGGGCGCGGGCGCGAGAATTTCTGCAGGACGCCGAGGAACCGCGCCTGCCGTTCTCGGGTGCCGATTTTATCGCGCGCGGCATCACCGAAGGCCCTGCCCTCGGCGAGGCGTTGAACGAGCTGCAAGCGCGCTGGATCAAGGCTGGCTTTCCAACCGACCCGGCATGCCTCGCGCGATTGCTCGACGAGACGCTGCGGCGGACTCCATGATCGCGGCGCAAGTTTGGCTTCGGCGCCGCCGGATTTTAGAACCGGCCGCTGTCCGGGACTTGACTGGCATCAAAGCTTGCCTAGACGGTGTCTCCGCGCCCCGCGATCAAGGTTTTGCGCGGTGGGTTTCGCGCCTATGATAGGATCCTTGGCGGGTTTTAGCGTCATGGGCACCGGCAAAAATGAGCGCTGAACAAAAAACGCCAGCGGACATCGCGCGCGGTCTCGCCAAACGGGCGCGGACGCAAGCGGCGTCCCGCGAGGGCGCCTGGCGGCGCGAGACCTATACGCTCAAGCGCAGCGAGGCGCGGGCCAAGGCGCGCGCCTATTTTGCGAAGTTCCCGAAAGCGGCCTACATGACCGAAATCGAATCCTGGCGCGAACTCTCCGGCGGCCGCATCGAATTCACGATCCGCCGCCTGCCCACCGCCGACTGATCGCGTGCAAAAAAGACCTTTGCTTTCCAAACGCTGCCCGCCTTCGAACATTTCGGCAAACAGCTCGCTCGCGCGTGCCGCAAGGCCGCTCGCTTCGCCACCCCGCAGCGATCCTCAATTCGATCCATCGGCGTCCCCGCCGGGTCAACCGTTAGCCACTTTTGAGGACCGCCTTAGTTTGCTGGGCGAGATCGAGGAAGCATGTGACCTTGAATTTAGGCCGCCGCCGCCGCGCCTGGCCTCACGGTCGATGTTCGGGGGCGCGATGCGCCACAGGACAAAACCGCTCTCGCGGTAGTGTTCGCGATCGGCGGAGAAGCGCTCCGCGGAGTTCGGGTCAGGCGGCGCTCGAACCGGCGCAGCTTCATGGACGAGGAAAAGCTCGCCATCGTGCTCGAAACGGAACAGCCCGGCGTGAGTGTGGCCACGGTCTGCCGTCACCATGACATCGCAACCAGCATGGTATTCCGTTGGCGCATCCAGTTTGGCTTTTGCGAGAAGAAGCGTGTGAAACTGGCGGCCGCGAAGCTGGTTGACGGACAGGCCGGCGAATCTTCGACCCGCTGTGCGGCACGATCTCATCCCGCTGCCCGACGGTATGAAGGCTGTCGAACTTGATGATGGACGTCGCGTCTTCGCGCCAATGGCCAGCGATCCAGAAACAGTTCGACGCCACGTCTCTGACCTGGAGGCGGCGCGACGATGATCGTTCCGGCCGGCGTGAAGGTGCATTTGGCGCTGGGCACCACCGACATCCGAATAGGCATGGACGGGGTGGCGATGCTGTTTCAAAGGAGTCTGAAGCGCAACTCCCCCGGAGACCCGGCCTAAGCTCGCCGACGAAGCAATGCGCTACGCGCGCTCGCGCTGGGAAGGTATGACGCTTCTTGCACGAGGCCAAATCGAACTCGACACCGATCCCCTCGAACGCGCCACAAATGGCCGACATTTTCCGCGAAACGTCCAGCCAAGCGTGCCATCGATGACCTCCGAGGACGCAAATAACCGAGCAACGCCTCCCCGAACGCGGTACCATAGGCGGATCAAGCGACGACCGCGATTATCGAATATTCATATGCGACAGTGCCATCGGAACAGCTCACCATATCGGTTTGAGGATAATCTCCCATGAAAAGAACCATCGACACATTCACATCATGCCCTAATACTACAGTTGTGAGTATACGCCGCCTTACGTATCCTTGTGGCGTGAATCGCGATGGAAGAAAGACGTTGCGCGTCATGCTCGAACGCCGCGACAAGCCGCATGTCCTCTCCATTCGCGGCAACGAGAGATTGATGATCGGTGACTTTCGCACCCATTCGGCGGAAGAGCTCGCGGCCGGCTTATCCG
>JBATYB010000321.1:0-5750 GCA_049673825.1 Methylocella sp.
CCGCTGGGTCATCGCGGCCCTCTCGCTGATCGGGGTGCTCGCCGGCTTCCTGCCCGCCTTGACGGACCGGAAGGATTTCTGGACCCTCGACGGCGACGCCATCCGCTGGCTCGGCGTCGTCCTCTTCGCGGCCGGCGGCGCGCTGCGGCTCTGGCCCGTCGTCGTGCTCGGAAACCGGTTCAGCGGGCTGGTCGCCATCCAGCCTGGGCACACGCTGGTCACCGGCGGCGTCTATGGCGTCATCCGCCACCCAAGCTATTTGGGGTTGCTCGTCAACTCGCTGGGGTGGGTGCTCGCCTTCCGGTCGGGAGTCGGCCTGCTGCTCACGGCGCTCATCGTCCCGCCGCTCCTCGCGCGCATCCACGCGGAAGAGAGGCTGCTGCGTGCGCAGTTCGGCGCTGACTACGATGCTTACAGGGCCCGGACGTCACGCCTAATTCCGGGCCTCTATTAGGAGCGTAAGGCTCGCTGACCGAATCGAGCGTGTCACACGGGATGCCCGCCGCTTGGTCTCGCCAGTCACCGGCCTTCGACGCTACCCCGGCCGTAAACGGGGGAATCTTTTCGCACCGGAATTATGGACAAAGGAAGCCCATTAAAAGATGACGCCCGAACAAATATACGCGATTCATTGCCGTGTCCCGCGTCGGCACCCACGAGACCAGGGCGATCAGGTGAAGAAGTTGATGACAAAAGGGTAAACTGCTCACTCTGTCGAAATCCTCTGATTCGAACAGCGAAGGAATTTCGTGGAAGGGACCGAGGCAAATATCGAGGCATTAGCCGAAACGACTATTTTTCTTTTGTTTTTCAAGGACCTGCCGGATCGCCGGCAACCCGGCAAAATGATTTAGCCGCGCGAAGAAATCCTGTTGCTTTTCCTGCTCGGGGCGCGGTGTCCGGCCGGTGCCCCGCCGCGATTGCGCGCCTATCGAGCGCGTCAACGTCCGAATTGTGGAAGATCACTCATTTCCACCAACCGGATCGGCGCGATGCCGCGGGTGCGCCCGGTGAGCCGGCGGCAAGCGAGAACGGCGCGGCGACGGGAAACGCTTGTTTCCCGCACTGCAGCGGGATAAGCGAAAGGAACTTTTTCCCACTCGGGCATGTGACATTGGTTCCAATCTCGCATGGGGATGGCCTGGCCGCCTCCTTCGTCGAAGCCGCCCGCGGCGCCGGGACGCTGGCGCTAGGGTTTTTTCGCCCGGGCGCGGCGACCAGCGCCGGGATTTCGCACAAGGCGGGCGGCTCTCCGGTCACCGAAGCCGATTATCTCGTCGATCGCTTTTTAAGGCGGCGTCTCGAGACCCTGGTGCCGGAAGCAGGCTGGCTTTCCGAGGAAACCGCGGACACATCGGCGCGTCTTTCGAAGGATATTGTCCTTGTGGTCGATCCGATCGACGGCACGCGCGGCTTTATGAGAGGCGATGGGGCGTGGGCGATCGCGATTGCGCTTGTCGAACAAGGCCGCCCGCTGATCGGAGTCGTCCATGCCCCGGCGCTCGGGGAAACCTATGTCGCGGTCAGGGGCGCCGGCGCCCGGCTCAATGACATGGCAATCGAGGTTTCGAAACTTGCCGCGCTTGGTGCCGGGGCAAGGGTGGCGGCGCCCGCGTTCCTCGCCGAGCGGCTGCGCGAAGCCGGGCTCCAATTCGCGTTGCAGCCCAAGATTCCGTCGCTTGCGTTGCGTATCGCCAATGTCGCGTCAGGCGCGCTCGACGCGGGTTTCGCCTCGGAAAACGCCCGTGATTGGGACATCGCGGCGGCCGATCTCATCCTCCATGAGGCGGGCGGGCGCTTGGCAAGTCTCGACGGATGCGCGATCGTCTATAATCGCAGCGATACCCGCCATGGCCTGCTCACTGCCGCCCCGGCGCAAATTCATGCCGAAGTGAACGCCGCGGCACGGTTGGTGGACGGCAGGGCCGTAGCCCAGAAAAATAGCTGAAGGGGTGGTAGGCGATTGTCCTCTCCCGCTGGCCGGGAGAGGGCACCGGCTCTCAAGGCGTGACGCTGATCATCCATGGCACGCCGAAGCGATCGGCGGCCATTCCGAAGCGCGAGGAAAAGAAGGTCTTGGTCAACGGCATCCGCACTTGCCCCCCTTCCGCCAGGGATGCGAACAGCCGCTCGGCCTCGGAATCGTTAGGCACCGTCAGGCACAGCGAAAAGCCCTGGAAGCTCGGCTGCCCCGTGCACCGCCCGTCGGACGCCAGCAAAGTTGTATCGCCGATCTGGAAACTCATATGCATCACCTTGTCCAATGAGCCGGGCGAGCACATGCCGGGATCGGGGCTTTCCTTGAAGCGCTTGAGCATCGTCACCTCGGCGCCGAGCGCCTTGCGGTAGAACTCGACCGCTTCCTCGCAGCGGCCTTCGAAGGACAGGTAGGGTTGGACTTGCATGGTATCTCCTTATTCAGGGGTTGGGGGTGATTGTTGCGACCGTTCGGGGTTCAGCGTTTCGCGGCCTTCGTCAGCTGCTCGGATTGCGCACGCACCCGCTCCTCCTGCTGCCTGAGCTCGAGCGTGAACTCGGCATCGAAGTCCTCCGCCTAGAACACCTGGCGAATCTCTATCTCCGAATCTCCCTCATGCGGATTAGGGCAGCGCTTGACCCATTCGATCGCGTCTTCCTGCGACTTTACCTGCCACAGCCAGAAGCCTGCTATCTGCTCCTCCGGCTCGCCAAAAGGGCCGTCGATAACATTACGCTTGTTTCCAGCAAACCTCACGCGCGCGCCCTTGGAGGTCGGATGAAGGCCCTCGGCCGCGAGCCTCACGCCGGCTTGCACCAGCTCCTCGTTAAACTTGCCCATGGCAGTGAGCAGCTCTTTGCTCGGCATGACTCCGGCCTCCGAGTTTTTGTTAGCCTTGACTATAATCATGAACTTCATCGTCGCGTCTCCTTTCCCTCTGGGTATCGTTCCAGGGAGGGGCACCTGACTGTATTATTGCGGCGCGAGGATCGCAGCGGCATGCCATGCCCGTCATCCGCCAACGAACGGCTTGAACCCTCCGAAGAACATGCGTTTGCCGTCGAACGGCATGGTTTCCGGCTTCATGCCGGCCATGCGCTCGTCCTTCATCGCCTTGGCATTGACCTCGTCGCGGTGGGCGCGCGATCCGTAGGTGATGATACCGACGAACACTTTCTCGCCGGGCTTCAGGTCCACGCTCTGCGGGAACGAAGTGTACGTCCCCGGCTTCACGTCGTCGGCCTCAACCTCGATGCACGAGATTGCACCATGCTCCCGCCAGACCTTAACGAATAATTCCGCCTGCTTGCGGTAAGCCTCGATATTACTCTCGGGGACGGGGACCACGAATACATCGACATAGTTGGTCATCACGGTTCTCCTTTCGCGTCAGCAAAGCTTCGATACGCGGTCTTTCATCGCGCATGCGCCTCTCGCAGTTTGGCGATCAAGCAAGGAGTGATTTTTTGCATCTAGTTCTCCTCTTTGTTTTTTTAATGAATTCTTCCCTCGGTTGCCGAACGCCTTAGGATCTCGCCAGCTCTTCGGCGAGGCGTTCCAGGCTTTGCGTCCAGCCCGCCTCCATCCCTGCAAGATACGCGGCGGCATGGGCGGCCACGGCGACGGCGCGCGTTTGCAGAGTGAGTTTCGTCTTGCCGCCGTGCTCGGCGAAGATGACGGTTGTGAGTCCGTCGAGGACAGGATTTCCCTCATTGTCCATCGCAATATTGGTGAAAACGAGCCGCTCGGGCTCGACGATCTCGCGATACACACCCCCGCAAGGATATTCGATGCCAGCGGGGGAGCGCATGACGATGCGCCAGGCGCCGCCGGCCCGCGCGTCCAACTCGCAGATCGGGTTTGCGAAGCCCTTTGGACCCCACCACCGCGCCAAGTGCTGGGGATCTGTCCACGCCTTGAAGACGAGGCTGCGCGGCGCATCGAATATGCGGGTGATGACAATCGTCCGCGCATCCTGCCCGGTGCCGGGCTTATTTCTTGCGTCCATGTTTCTTCTCCTTGGCTTGTAGTTTCTTGAGATAATCGTCCAGCCGGTCGAGGCGGGCGTCCCAGAGGCGGCGATACGCTTCAAGCCAGTCGTCGACGTCTTTGAGCGCGGCCGCCTCGATCCGGCAGGGCCGCCGTTGCGCCTCCCGGCCGCGCGCGATGAGTCCGGCGCGCTCCAGCACCTTGAGGTGCTTCGAGACAGCAGGCAGGCTCATCTCGAAGGGCTTGGCCAGCTCGGTCACCGATGTTTCGCCCAAGGCGAGCCGCGCGATGATGGCGCGCCGCGTCGGATCGGCGAGAGCCGCGAGGGTGGTGCTGAGACGATCAGGCGACATCCCTTATATAACCATATAGTTAAATAACCGTTCGGTTTAATACACAGCGAAAGTTCCTTTGTCAAGCGCGCGCGGCTAGCCGGCAACGGGCAAGGTCCGGCGTGACGAGATCGCCCCAGCCCGCTTGGCTCATCAACGCGTCGAAAATATTCCCGGCCCGCGCCGCGATCGCGATGCAGCTGGCCTTGTGACCACTTTTTACACGTATCCTGAACCTAGACCGATCAGGGTCGATAATCCCGCGTCCCAACCGTCGCGGCGAGCTGTCGCGGGCCTCATGCAAATCAAGGTCACAGCGCCCGCGCTGCCTCGAGCGCTTTCACGACTTGCCGCGGCGCCCTTCGACGCCTGCGAGGAGCGGGCGGCCCGGGTCAATGGTCTCGCGTTCACCGACCTCTGGGAATAAACCCCAGGCACGCCGGTCTCTACTACGATATTGATCCGGATCCTCGTCGCGACTCCGTCCCGAATCTCCTGCATGGCGTGTTCCGGCAGGGTCGAAAGCTCAAAGTTCTCCTGGATGCGGGCGGGCGTAACTGAGGTAGTCAGGAACGCGGTGCCGCGTTGTACCGCCCAGGCAAGCAAGACTTGGGCAGGGGTTTTCCCGACACGCTGTGCGATGGCGATGATCGCCGGATGATCCAGCAATCTGGGCTCCATTCCATGCCCCAACGCCGCAAACGCAAGCAGCACAATCCCATGTCGTTGACAATATTCGAGCAAGTCCCATTCCGGGGCCTGCCGGGGCGGTGACTCAAGCGTTGGAAGGCTCGTCCAGGGTTTGGCAAACGGCCAATATCTGCTCTCGCAGCCAGCGATGAGCGGGATCGTTTTCCCGTAACGGATGCCAAATCATGACCAGTTCATAGACCGGAAGATCAATGGGCACGGGCAATATCCTGAGCGGCGCCATGCCAACGAATTGCCTGGCGATTCGTTCGGGCAAGGACAGCAGCATATCCGTCTTGGCGACGATGAGCGGCGCGGAAAGGAAGTGCGGCACGATGAGAGCGATGCGGCGCTCAAGGCCCTTTTCGGCCAACCATTCGTCGATCACGCCGATGCGAGTTCCTTGACGCGATATTAGCATGTGCCGCATCGAGAGATATTTGTCGAGCGTCAGGCGAACGCCTTCGTTGGCAGGATGACTCCGGCTGACCAGACAAGTCATTCGATCGTCGAACAGCTTCTCGGCGATCAAATAGCTTGCCGGCTTCAGGATCGCCTCAAATCCCAGCACGACATCGAGTTCATTGTGTTCGAGCTCACTTTCGGGAAATGTAGGTTCAGTCCGTTTGACATGAATATCGACATTCGGCGCTTTCCGGGTAATCAGCTCGACAAGCGCCGGCAGCACTAGGGTTAGGACTTAATTAATGATGAGATGATTCAAACGTTTGGCAGTCACCCAGGAAGGGGATGTCAAACGA
>JBATYB010000322.1:0-1956 GCA_049673825.1 Methylocella sp.
GCCTGACCGTGGATATGATCGCGCGTCAAGTTGCCGCCGAAAACGTCAAGCGCATCGTCGTCGTCACCGACGAGCCGAACAAATATCCGGCCGCCACGCGATGGCCGCAGGGGTTGACCGTCAGGAACCGTCGCGAGCTCGACGGCGTGCAGCGCGAGCTTGCCGCTACTCCCGGCGTGACCGTGCTCATTTACGATCAGACTTGCGCGGCGGAAAAACGCCGCCGCCGCAAGAAGGGAGAGATGCCGGACCCGGAACGCCGGGTGATCATCAACGAGCTTGTGTGCGAAGGCTGCGGCGATTGCGGGGTGAAATCCAATTGCGTTTCGGTCCAGCCGCTCGAAACCGAGTTCGGACGCAAGCGGGTGATCGACCAGTCGAGCTGCAACAAGGATTTTTCCTGCCTCGATGGCTTCTGCCCGGCTTTGGTTACGGTGCATGGCGCCCGCCCAAGGAAGGCCGAGATCAAACAACAGCAGGATTTTCCCAGCCTGCCGCGGCCCCTTGTGCGGGCAATCGGCGCCAAGCCCTGCGGGATACTCGTGACGGGGGTGGGCGGCACCGGCGTCGTCACCATAGGCGCCATTTTGGGCATGGCGGCGCATCTCGAAGGCAAGGGCTGCGGCTCGATCGACATGGCCGGCTTGGCGCAGAAGGGCGGCGCCGTCTACAGCCACGTCAAGATCGGCGCCAAGCCCGGCGATATTCACGCGATCCGGGTGGCCGCCGGCGAAGCCGATCTGGTGCTCGGCTGCGATCTCGTCGTCTCCGGCACGAAGAAGGTGCTCGCCGCCGTGCGCAAGGACGAGACTGGGGTTGTCGTGAACACGGCGGAAATTTTCCCCGGCGATTTCACCCATGATCCCGATTTTTCGCTCCATCCGGAGGGCATCAAGCGGGCGATACGCCAGGCCGCGGGGGAACAGGTCAACTTTATCGACGCAACCGGCATCGCAACCGCGCTTCTCGGCAATTCGATCGCCGCGAATATGTTCATGCTCGGCTACGCCTGGCAAAAAGGCCTTGTGCCGCTAGACGATGCGTCGCTCCTGCATGCCATCGTCCTCAATGGGGAAGCCGTTGAGATGAACCAGGCGGCGTTTTTATGGGGCCGCCGCGCAGCCGCCAATTCCGCCGCCGTGGAAGCTATTGCCGCGCCTTTGCGCAGGACAACCGCGACGCAACGGCAATCGCGATCCCTCGATGAGTTGATTGAGAGGCGCGTCTCCTTCCTTGCGGCCTATCAAGATGAAGCCTATGCGAAGCGCTTTTTGACTTATGTGAAGCATGTCGACAAAGTCGAGCGGGCGAAGGTGCCGGGCAGGCATGATCTCGCCGAGGCCGCGGCGCGCTATTACTTTAAGCTGCTCGCGATTAAGGACGAATATGAGGTCGCGAGGCTTTATAGCGACGGATCGTTCGCCAAGCAGATCGGCGCGTCGTTCGAGGGCGATCCGCGCCTCGAATTTCATCTCGCCCCGCCGTTTCTTGGCCGCAAGAACGCGCAGGGCGAGGCGGTCAAATCGAGTTTCGGGCCGTGGATCATGCCGGCTTTCCGCTTCCTCGCCGCCCTGAAAGGGTTGCGCGGAACGGTGTTCGATGTGTTTGGCTACACGAAGGAGCGCCGCATCGAGCGCAAGCTGATCATGGACTATGAAATTTTGCTCGAGGAAATTTTAGCCAATCTCTCGCCGGACAATCATGCGATCGCGGTCGCGCTTGCCTCTATCCCTGAAAAAATCCGCGGCTACGGCCATGTGAAAACAAAGCAATTGAAGGCCGCCAAAGCCGAGGAGCAGGGTCTGCTAGAGCAGTTCCGCGCGGGACCGGCGCCGGTGAAACTCGCGGCGGAATAAACGATCTCCACACCAGCGTTCCGCGCGGGACGCAGGGGAATCGGGTGAAAAAATCAAGCTGCGACGAGGCTTGCGAGATAGTCGTCGTCCCATGCGGCGG
>JBATYB010000323.1:0-5479 GCA_049673825.1 Methylocella sp.
ATCGACATCGTGATGATTTTGACGGCCATCGAGGACAAATTCGACGTCTATATTCCAATGGATGGCCCATTCCACGAGGCAAGGAACATCGGCGATTTGATCGACGCCATCGCCGCTTATATCGGCAAAGAAAAGAACTGAATGGCTGACGCGCGGCGAATCGTCGTCACCGGCATGGGAGCTGTCTCCGCCGCGGGCATTGGCGCACCGGCTCTCTGGCAGGCCGCGCGCGATGGGCGCTCGTGTGTCGGCGAAGCACGCTTCGCGCGTCCCTATCGCGGCCGCATCAGGATTGCCGCCCAGGTCCAGGAATTCGATCCGGCATCCTATCTCACCGCGATCGAATTGCCGTTCTGCGATCCGGTCACGCAATATTTGCTTGTGGCCGCCGACGAGGCCGTCGCCCAGGCAGGGCTCGCCCTTGCAAAGCCCATGGGTCCGCGCACCGCCACCATCATCGGAACAGGCGTTGGCGGCATGCATACCATGGAAAACTCTCTATACCTGACGCTAGTGGAGCAGGGCCGCCCGGATCCGTTGGCTATTCCGCGTCATATCGCCAGCGCCGGTCCCTCCCAAGCGAGCATTCGCTTTGGATCGACCGGGCCATGCTTCGCGGTGGCGAGCGCCTGTTCTTCCGCGACCCAGGCGATAGGAATGGGCGCGCATCTCATCCGCTCCGGGTTCGTAGATCGCGCCATCGTCGGCGGAACCGAAGACTGCATTACCAACAGCACGATGCTGGCTTGGGAGGCGCTGCGGGTGCTCACACCGGACACCTGCCGGCCTTTTTCCAAGAACCGCAACGGCATGGTCATTGGAGCGGGTGCCGCTGTGTTTATTCTCGAAGAGGCGGAGCTGGCCCGCGCCCGCGGTGCGGAAGCGCTCGCCGAGATCGCCGGCTACGGGACCTCGGCCGACGCCAAGGATCCCGTGCGTCCCGATGCACAAGGAGCGGCCGCATGTATGCGGTATGCGTTGGCCGACGCCGGCGTGGAAGGCGAGGCAATCGATTACGTCAATGCGCATGGAACCGGGACGACCGCCAATGACGCCACGGAAGCGGAGGCGCTGAGGCTTGTCTTCGGCAATCGGCTTGCGACGCTCCCGGTTTCCTCGACGAAACCCATCCATGGGCATGGCCTGGGCGCCGCCGGCGCGCTCGAACTTGTCGTGACGATCGGAGCGATTCGCGAGAATGTCGCGCCGCCAACCATCAACTGGCGCGAAGCCGACGCCAAATGTCCCGTCGATGCCGTGCCCAATGAAGCGCGTCCCATGCCGATCCGGACCGCGCTGACCAATTCCTTCGCATTCGGAGGCATTAACGCCAGTCTCGTCGTGCGGCGCGCGGCATGAACGCGGCGCATGATCCTCGTGCCGCCGCCTTGGCGCCGGAGCCAAGCGAGGATGCGCCGGTTCGTCTTGCCCCAATCCGGGTCCGGACCGGAGCAAGCGAGGTTGCGGAATTTTTGCGCGAGACAGGAGGTGCCCGGACTTTGGGCTTTGTCCCTCTCACCTTCCCGTTCCGCTGGCTGGCGCTTCCGGCCATCCGCGGCTTGATCTTGCAATTGATCGGCGACCAAGGTTTTCTTCCTGTTCACGAGACGCAGAGCTTTGCCTACGAACATGAGCTGCGAATCGAAACCGATTACGTCCTTGCCGTCGAGGCGCGCCGCACCGCAAAGCCGCCGCGCTTGACTTTGAAAATGGCTGTTTCGACCGGGCAAGGGGAGATTTGCGCGCACCTCGAAACCGTGCTGCGAATCGTGCCGCTTGGTTTGGAACCGGCATCATGATCGACGCCGGAATGGAGCCGGCGCCGCCGGACTGGCCAAGGGCCGGGGACGAAATCCGCGCGCAAGACTTCGGGCCTTTCGATCGCGAGGCGCTCGCGCGTTATGCGGCCGTTTCGGGCGACGACAATCCTCTGCATCTCGATCCAGCCGCGGCCAGGGCGGCCGGGCTCGCCGGGCCGCCTGTCCATGGAATGCTGATGCTCTCCTGTTTCGAACCTTTGATCATGCGGTGGCGGCGCGATCTTTTCATCGCGCGGCTATCCGGCAAGTTTCTGCGGCCGGTGCTGGCCGGCGAAGGCATCCGCGTCTCCGGCCGGGTCATGCGCAGGCGGGACGTTCCAAGACCAGAGCTCACCCTGCGGCTGATCGCGCGCGCGCGAAATAACGAACTTGCGATTTTGGGGGAAGCGGCGGTTTGGTACAAAAGTCCCGGTCCGCTTAGCTGAGATGCGGCCGAAAACGATCCTCATTACCGGCGCATCGAGCGGCATCGGCCGCGCCCTCGCCGTCGTTTACGCGCGCGATGGAGTATCCTTGTCTCTCATCGGGCGCGACCGCGAACGGCTGGAGGACACCGCCGCCGCCGCCCGCGCGCACGGCGCCGAAGCCGGCATCGGCCAACTGGATGTGCGCGATCAGGACGCGATGGCGCGTTGGATCGAAGCCGCCGACATGCGCCGGCCGTTCGACCTCGTCATCGCCAACGCGGGCATCACGACCGGCTTGGCGCCGGAAGACATCGCCGAGGACCCGCGCGCGGTTCGCGCCATTGTCGGGACCAATCTTATCGGCGTCTTGAACACGGTCGAACCGTTGATCGCGCCGATGTGCGCGCGCGGGGCCGGCCAAATTGCCTTCGTTGGCTCGATCGCGGGCCTACGCGGCTTGCCCTACGCGCCTTCCTATTGCGCGACCAAGGCGGCGGTCCATGCTTATAGCGAATCCTTGCGTGGCCGCATCGAGGCCCGGGGCGTTCGCGTCAGTCTTATCATCCCCGGCTTTGTGAAGACTCCATTGAACGACAGTATCGACGCCATGAAGCCGCTCGAAATCACCGGCACCGACGCCGCCATCCTCATTCAACGCGGTCTCGAGCGGGGCAGGGCGATTGTTGCTTTTCCAAGGTCCCTCTATCTGGCGGCGCGCCTCGCCCGCATCCTGCCCGCGCGGCTCGTGGATAAAGTCATGGCGCGTATTCAGGTGATCGTTCCGGAAACCCAAGAGCGTATTCGGTAAGGTTTTTTTTGCCCCGCCTGTTCGCCGGAAGCTCTCCGCCAGACTTAAAGGGCGATGTCCCGCTTGATGTTGAAAAGCGAGTTCGTCCCGCAAGCCTCATCCGCGCGGCGATCGCATGCAGGAGCAGTGGCCGGCTGGTGATTTCCTCGTGGCGAACGCGCAACGGCGGCAATATTGAACAGCGGCCCAACTAAACTTATACATGCCAGCTTCATCTTCACTGATTTAAGTGAAGGCGGCCGCCGGTTGACGCCCCGGCGGTTTTACGGACATTGTTGCCAAGGTGATCCGGCTCATCCGGCCCTTTTTCAGAAAGGAGACGCCATGAGAAACCCCAGGAAGACAATCCTTGCGCTTTGCCTATGCGGGGCCGCCGCATTCGCGACGCCATGTCTCGCACAAGCGGTTCAACCCGCTGTTCCGGCCAAGGCCAGTCCGGCGCCAACAACCAAGCCCATCAAGCCTAAGCGAGCGGCGAAACCTGCCGCCACGCAACTCCTCGATATCAATACCGCGACCGAGGCGGAGCTGCGCGCCCTGAAAGGGGTCGGCGACGTCCGCGCCGCGAGCATCATTAAGAACCGTCCCTACAAGGGCAAGGACGAGCTGGTGCAAAAGAATATCATTCCCCCCGCCGTCTACGCCGGGATAAAGGATAAGATCATCGCCAAGCAACAATAGACGGGTCGCGGGTTGCGTGCGCCGCGCCGGATTATATTTGGCGCGGGTTTTGAAAGGGCCGCACATGCGATGGCGTTTTGGCGATCGGCATCTTTACGCAAGGACACTCCATGTTTCCCAAGCCCGCGGCGCGATTAGAGACCAATACTTACGCCTATGAAAGCTCTCCGATGGTGAAGCCGACCGGCTTTCGCGAATATGACGCGCGGTGGCTTTTCGAACAGGAGATCAATCTCATGGGCGTGCAGGCCTTGGGGCTAGGCCTTGGCACCCTCATCCATGACATGGGCGTTGCGCCCGAAGTTGTAACCGGGCATGATTTTCGCGCCTATTCGGCTTCGATTAAACAGGCGCTGACGGTCGGCCTCATGGCCGCGGGCATGAAGGTTCACGATATTGGCCTTGCGCTTGCGCCGATGGCCTATTTCGCGCAATTCGAGCTTGATGTCGCGGCGGTCGCCATGGTGACCGCCTCGCATAACGACAATGGCTGGACCGGGGTGAAAATGGGCGCGCAACGGCCGGTGACTTTTGGCCCGGACGAGATGGGCCGCTTGAAGGAGATCGTTCTTCAAGGAAAATTCCGCTACGCGGATGGCGGTTCCTATCGTTTCGTCGAGGATTTCCCGGCCCGCTATATTGCCGACTTGACCAACCGGCCGAAAATCGCGCGCAAGCTCAAAGTGGTTGCCGCGTGCGGCAATGGCACCGCCGGGGCGTTCGCGCCAAAAATATTGGAGATGCTCGGCTGCGAGGTCGTCCCGCTCGATACCTGCCTCGATTTCACTTTTCCAAATTATAATCCGAACCCCGAGGATCTTCGCATGCTGCATGCGATGGCCGCCAAGGTGCTGGAGGCCGGCGCCGATGCCGGCCTTGGTTTCGATGGCGACGGCGACCGCTGCGGCGTCGTCGATAATCGCGGCGAGGAAATTTTCGCCGATAAAATAGGCGTCATGCTCGCGCGGGATCTCGCAAAACTCCACCCCGGATCCACTTTCGTCGTCGATGTCAAATCGACCGGCCTTTTCGCGACCGATCCGCAACTTCTCGCGCAGGGGGTCAAGGCGGATTACTGGAAGACCGGCCATTCCCACATGAAACGGCGGGTGGCCGATCTCAAGGCGCTCGCGGGCTTTGAAAAATCCGGCCATTTCTTTTTCAATGCGCCGATCGGACGCGGCTACGACGATGGAATTCTCGCCGCCATCCAGATCGTCGAAATGCTCGACAGCAACCCGGGAAGGTCGATGGCCGAGCTTTACGCGGAGCTGCCCAAGACCTGGGGTTCGCCGACCATGGCGCCGCATTGCGACGACGAAAAAAAATACGGCGTTGTCGATAAGGTGAGTGATCGCTTCAAGGCGATGCAGGCGAAGGGCGAACTCCTTACGGGCCAAAAAATTCGCGATCTCGTCACCGTCAATGGCGTGCGGGTGACAGTGCAGGACGGCACATGGGGACTCGTCCGCGCGTCCTCGAACAAGCCGGAACTCGTGGTCGTCGTCGAGAGCCCCGTCTCGGAGTCCAGGATGCGAGAGATGTTCGCGGCGGTCGATGCAATCTTGCGCGAGAACCCGGAAGTCGGCGCCTATAATCAGACGATTTAGGATCAACCACTCGCGATGCCGGTGATGACCTTGAAATGGAATAGATGCGCGGCAGTCCTGTTGGCCCTGGCTGCGGCCCCACCGGCAGAGGCCGCGTCGCCGGATGATCAAGCCGGCGGAACCCTGGCAGTGGATTGCGAGAGCCTTAAGACC
>JBATYB010000324.1:0-14109 GCA_049673825.1 Methylocella sp.
CCCCTTGACGATCGAAAGGGTCCTTGCCGATCCGGCCTCCACCTCCGGCCCCGCCGTCGCGGAAACCGGGCTACGGCTCGACGAAGACGCGATCAAGGCCGATCCCGCTCAGGCGCTGTGGCTCTACGCCCAGATGGCGGCAGCCGGCCAGACCGTCTATTCGCGGGTCCAGGCCGAAGCCGCCGCCGCCGTCTACGCGCCGGAGCTCGGGCCGTCGATTTCGCGGCCCGCCGCCACTCCGGTTGCATTCGACGGTCCCGCGTTTTCGCCAAACGATATTGCTTCTTACCTCATGGCATTGAAAACCGGGCGCCCAAGCTGATCGGCGCGTGCGTTGCACAATAGATGCGCGGCGCGGGCGGGGTATGGCGGATCGTGGTGCAATAATCTCGTAAGCAGCATGGCGGACGGGACGCCGCGGGACGCCCGCAAGAAGGGTAACGCCGCGCGGCAAACTTGGCACATGGGTTGCGTATAAGCTTAAAGGACCGGCTCCCTGCGGTCCTTCTCCGGGTCCAACGACGGGCCTGGGCATCCAGCAACGCCGCTGACCGGCCTTCACCATCGTGTGGGGGTCCGCCGAGCGGCTTTTTTTTCGAATTGGAGCTTGCGCATGAATGGAAAATCCCTGGCCGGCGCAGCCGGCCTGACGCGCCTCAACCAACCGCGGATCGGGTCTGCCGGAAATGAGAAGGACGATTGCGGCGGCCAGCCAAACGCGCGCCCGCTCGGCAGCTATCGCCATGCCTTTGCCATTGCCATTGGGCTCGCGTTGCCCGGACTGGGGCAGATCGCACGTGCCGCAAACGCATTGCCGCCGCCGCAAGCCGCCCAAAGCGACGACGTGGCGCAGGACGTAGCAGACTATTTCGCGGAATGGTCCGATCGCGTGAAGGCGACCCAAGCGGATCAACCTTCCTGGGCCGCGCCGCTGAACACCGTTACACCCCTGCTCAAGGAATTCGTTCAATATAGCCAAGGCTTTGAGTCCCTGCCGAACGGCGCCAACCTCGATATCTATAACGGCGGCGCGCCGGGCGTGGGACTCCATCTTATCCCCGATTACTATAACGAGGTGTTCATCGGCACGCCTACCGAGCAAGTGCGAGCGAACAAGCAACCGGCGACCGGCTTACTCGACATGCAGTTTTTACTTATTAAGACGCGGCTGGCATCCGCCAACGAAGAGAACGGCGATTACGTCGTCACCGCCTATCTCGCCGGACAGGCGCCGATAGGCATCAAGCCATTTACGAATAATGCCTACTATATCATCCCGAAGATCGCCGCCGGAAAGGGCTGGGGCGATTTCGACATCCAGGCAACCGTCGGCACGCCCTGGCCGACGAGCAATTACAACGCCCTCGGCACACAGCTCGCGACCAATGCCGCCTTCCAATATCATCTGCTGCCATATCTCTGGCCGGAAATCGAGCTGAACGACACCTATTGGTTCAACGGCCCGCGCGGCGGCATGAACCAGCTTTTCCTTAGCCCCAACGTCATCATTGGCCCCTATCCGATCAACGGCACTAGCGTGACGGCATCCCTGCTTGTTGGATACCAAATCGCGCTGACGCCGCATCCGGAGATCTTGAACCCGCTCACCCCTCTGTACAATCACAGTTGGCAGATCTCGGCCCGGCTGTTCTTCTGATGGATTTGAAAACGGGCCGGAGACGCCGCAACTCTCGCGGCATTGAAAGCCGGGCGCCCACGCCGATCGACGCGTGCGTTGCACAATAAGTACGCAGCGCGCGCAATATTTCGGCAAACGGGCGCCCGCTATTCGCTAGCCGGCGCGAAAACGAGAGAACCGGGGGCCGTCGCGGGAAGTGAAAACGGCGTCCTTCATGCTTGGCACGGAGCTTGCTTAAAAGTCTTGGTGGATCTGCTCCCTACGGTCCTCCCGGGTCCAACGAAGGGCCCAGCATCCAGCAACGCCGCTGACTGACCGTCACACACGTGGGGGTCCGCCAGCGGCTTTTTTTGCGGTGGAGCTTGCGCATGAACGCCAAAACCTCGACCGCCAGCGTCGCCGGCGCCAACGCTCCGATGGCTGCCGCGCAGACCGCCTTGTTGAGCGGGGGCGCCGGCGAGGGATTTGATATTTGAGAGGGCGTTGAGATGCAATCGACGGCAAACGTAAGGTCCAGTCAGATTCTGTGCATGAGCACATTGGCCTTCGCCGCGTGCTTTGCCGTCTGGACAATCTTCTCGATCATTGGGATCGCTATCAAAGGCGAGCTCGGCCTCAACGAAACAGGATTCGGCCTGCTGATCGCAACCCCGATCTTGACCGGGTCGCTCTTCCGCATGCCGCTCGGCATATGGTCCGATCGCCATGGCGGGCGCCTGGTATTCGTGACGGCGATGCTCGCCTCGGCGATTGCCGCCTTCTCGCTCCCGCTTGCCCACACCTACCCCTTGATGCTGCTGGCCGGGCTCGGCCTGGGCCTAGCGGGCAGCAGTTTTGCCGTCGGGGTGTCTTATGTCTCGCGGTGGTATCCAAAAGAGAAGCAAGGCACCGCGCTCGGCATCTTTGGCGTGGGGAATGTGGGCGCCGCGGTCACCACAGTCCTTGCCCCGTATGTGATGGTCGCGTTCGGCTGGCCGGCGGTCGCCCAGATTTGGGCGACGGCGCTGGCGGTCATCGCCCTCATTTTCTGGTTCACGACGGCCGACGATCCGGTGCAACGCGCCCGCCGCGCCCGGAGGCTCCCCGCAGTGACACTGCGCCAGCAGCTCTCGCCCCTTGCCAATGTTCAGGTCTGGCGATTTTCGCTCTATTATTTCTTCGTCTTTGGCGGTTTCGTTGCACTGGCTCTGTGGCTGCCGCGCTTCTACATCGGCGCCTACCATTTGGACGTGAGGACGGCCGGCATATTGGGCGCCGTCTTCTCGATCACGGCTAGCCTAGTTCGCGCCTTTGGCGGCGCGCTGTCCGACCGGATCGGCGCAAGACGGGTGATGTACTGGTGCTTTTGCGGGTGCACGTTCGTCACCTTCATTCTGGCCTGTCCCGCGACCGATTTGGTCATGCACGGCATCCATAACGACCTGGAGTTCAGCTTTGGTCTCGGCGTCGCGCCCTTCGCGGCGCTGACCTTTGTCCTCGGCATTTTCATGGCGCTTGGCAGCGCGGCGGTATTTCGCCACATCCCCGTCTATTACCCGAACCACGTCGGGCCCGTGGGTGGCGTCGTAGGCATGATCGGCGGATTGGGCGGCTTTGCGCTGCCCATCGCCTTCGGCCTGCTGAACGATTGGACCGGGCTTTGGACCAGCTGCTTCATGCTGCTGTTCCTCGTCGTCGCCGGCAACCTCCTGTGGATGCATGCCGCCATTCTTCGCATGGAGCGCGCCGCCGCCGTCGCGGCGGATCGCCGTCTCGAACAAGGCATTGGGGTGAGGGTGACCACATGAGCGAACCTCTCGTTGTCGTCGGAAACGGCATGGCCGCCACCCGCTTCGTCGACGAGCTGACGCAGCGTGCGCTCGGCCGCTACAGCGTCATCGTCATCGGAGCCGAGCCGCGGCTCTCCTACAACCGCGTCCTTTTGTCGTCGCTGCTCGCGGGCGAGGTAGGCGAGTCCGCGATCGAACTGAAGCCGCGCGGCTGGTGGAATAGGCACGGCGTGACGACCCTCGATGGACAGGCGGTCGCCGCGATCGATCGCCGGGCACGGGTGGTGACGCTCGCGAACGGCCAGCGCTTTACCTTTTCGAAGCTCGTTCTCGCGACCGGCTCGCAACCAATAAGATTGCCGAAGCCCGGCATGAAGCTTCAAAACGTCCTCACCTTCCGCGATCTCGCCGATGTCGGCGCGATGCGCGCCTTGATGCGGCCGGGCGCCCGCGCGGCGGTGATCGGCGGCGGCCTGCTCGGCATAGAGGCGGCTCACGGCCTTGCCAAGGCCGGCGTGCAAGTGGCGCTTGTCCATTTGATGGACCGCTTGATGGAGCGCCAGCTCGACGATCGAGCGGCCGCCTTTCTCAAGCGCGCGATCGAGGCCGAGGGCATCGAGGTGCTGCTCGGCGCCGACACAAAAAGGGTTTTGGGCGACGATCGCGCCACCGAACTCGAACTATCAGGCGGCCGCACGCTTCCCGCCGATTTCGTGGTCTGCGCGGTCGGCATAAGGCCGAATGCGGAACTCGCCCGCGAAGCGGGGCTTGCGGTCAATGGCGGGATCATGGTCGATGATGGGCTCACCACCAGCGACCCGAATATCTTCGCCCTCGGGGAGTGCGCGGAGCATCGCGGCTGTGTCTACGGCCTCGTTGAACCGGCCAACGAACAGGCCAGGATTTTGGCGCGCCGCCTCGCCGGCGACCGGACCGTGGCCTATCTCGGTTCGACGCTCGCGGCGAATTTGCGGGTCTCCGGCGTGCACGTCTTTTCGGCGGGCGAGTTCGTCGAGGGGCCGGGGAGCGATGTCATCACGCTCGAGGATCAAGGCGCGCTAAGCTATAAAAAGCTCGTGATGCGCGACGGCAGACTGACCGGCGCCGTGCTGTTTGGGGATACCGCGGACGGCCTTTGGTATCTCGATCTGATTCGCTCCGGCGCCGACGTGTCGCATTGGCGCGACGTCCTCGCGTTTGGGCCGGCGCTCGCTCTCCCGCAAGCGGCGTGAGGCCTGCCCATGTCTGGCGACTTCACCCCCGAGCAAAAGCGCTATCTCGAAGGTTTCGTTTCCGGCGTCCAGGCGCGGGGAGGCAATGGATTTTTGGGATCCGGCAACCCGCCGCAGGCCGCGCCGGAGCCAACGCCAACGGGTCCCGACGCGCCGCATCTCCTGGCCCAGGACGAAGCGATCAAGGCCGGCAAGAAACTCGTCGATCAGGAGAAGTGGAAGCGCGAAGAGCATCCCTTCGACGCGTATCACAAGCTGCGCGGACAGGCCGCGCGCGACGAATTTCCGAAGCCGGCCGATAATTTCCGTTGGAAGTTTTACGGTCTCTTCTATGTCGCGCCTGCCCAGGACAGCTATATGTGCCGGTTGCGCATTCCGAACGGGATTCTTTCCCATTGGCAATTCGCGGGGGTCGCCGGTCTCGCCGAAAAATTCGGCGGCGGATATGCCCATGTCACCACCCGCGCCAATCTGCAATTCCGGGAGGTCGCGGCGAAGGACGCGATCCGTGTCGTCGAGGCGGTGCAGGATTTGGGCCTGACCTCGCGCGGGGCGGGGGCAGACAACATCCGCAATGTGACCGGCGACGCCACGGCGGGTATCGATCCGGGCGCCCTGATCGACACCCGCCCGCACGCCCGCGATTGGCACTTCCACATTTTAAATCAGCGCACGCTCTACGGTCTGCCCCGCAAGTTCAACGTCGCCTTCGACGGCGGCGGCGCGATTCCGACGCTCGAGGATACCAACGACATCGGCTTTCAGGCGGTGGAGGTCGAAGACGGCGCGAGCGTCGCGCCGGGCGTCTGGTTCAAGCTCGTTGTCGGCGGCATCACCGGGCACCAGGATCTGGCGCGCGAGACCGGCGCCGTCGTCAAGCCCGGCGAAACCGCCGAGGTCGCCGAGGCGATCGTGCGCGTCTACATTGCCGAGGGAGACCGCACCAACCGCACCAAGGCGAGGCTGAAATATGTGCTCGATCGCTATGTAGCCGAGGCGGGCGGTCTGAACGGTTTTCTCGCCAAGGTGGAGCAACAGCTCGACCGCCCGATTGCGCGCGTCGACGCAAAACACATCCGGCTGCGCCCGGCGCAAGACCGGCAGGCCCATATCGGCGCGCATCCGCAAAAGCAGCCGGGTCTTTTCTATCTCGGCGTCGCGCTCCCCGTCGGCAAGACGAGCTGCGCGCAAATGCGCGCGCTCGCGGCAATCGCGCGCGACCTCGGCGATGGCGATATCCGCCTAACCGTCTGGCAGAACCTTCTGATCTCGGGAATTGCCGAAGGACGCTTGAAACGGGCCAAGGCGGCGGTGGAAAAGGCCGGCC
Organism: Methylocella sp.; assembly: GCA_049673825.1. GTDB lineage: Bacteria > Pseudomonadota > Alphaproteobacteria > Rhizobiales > Beijerinckiaceae > Methylocapsa. Next base: position 5,968 of record JBATYB010000324.1, read on the forward strand.
TCGAATGGCGGGCATCGTCGATCCGGGCCGGGCTCATCGCCTGCACCGGCTCGAGCGGCTGCCGGTTTTCGGCCGCCGACACCAAAACCCACGCCGGGGACATCGCGGATTGGTGCGAGGCGCGGGTGAAACTCGATCAACCGGTCAATATCCACTTGACCGGCTGCCATCATTCCTGCGCGCAGCATTACATCGGCGACATCGGGCTCGTCGCCGCGCGGGTGAGCGTCAACGAGGAGGGCGATACGGTGGACGGCTATCACATCGTCGCCGGCGGTGGTTTTGGCGCCACGGGCGCGATCGGCCGCGAGATCTTGCGCGACGTGAAAGCAAAGGACGCGCCGGCGAGAGTCGAAGGTCTGCTCAAGGCCTATCTCTCGCACCGCACCGGCGTCGCCGAGAGCTTTCAAGATTTTTCCGCGCGGCATGAGGTTGCCGCGCTCAAGACTTTCGCCGAAGGACAAGACGCATGAACGCCATGTCCCGGCCGCCGCCGGCGGCGCCCATGATTCCGGAAAACGCCCCTTTTTCGCCCGAGCAGCGCGCCTGGCTCAATGGATTCTTCGCGGGGCTTCTGTCATCCGGCCCGCAACCCGGCACGATCCTTCCCGCGGGGGAGAGCGCGGCGTTTACCGCCACGCTTGCCCCGGCGGCGGCGGCGCCGGGGTTAGAGGACGACAGCGCGCCTTGGCACGATCAAACCTTGCCGCTCGGCGAGCGGATGAAGCTTGCCGGCGGCCGCCCTCTGCGGCGGCGCATGATGGCCGCGATGGGGCAGCAGGACTGCGGTCAATGCGGCTATAATTGCGAGGACTATGCCAACGCCATCGCGGCGCAGGCGGAAGAGCGCCTGAACCTCTGCGTGCCCGGCGCCAAGGAAACCGCCCGCATGCTGAAAACCCTCGTCGAGGAAATGGGCGGCGGCGCGACCGACCCGGACGAAGCCAAGGCGAAAGCCGACGCCAAGGCGGCCGCGAAGGCCCTCGACGCCGATATCCGTCCAGGGCGTTCGCGAAACTCGCCGGCCGAGGCGGTGTTTGCCGCGCGCAAGAGGCTCAACCGCGAAGGATCGGAAAAGGCGACCTATCACGTCGAGTTCGATATTTCGAACGCCGGTCTCGATTATGAACCGGGCGACAGCTTCGGCATCTTTCCCATGAACGACGAGGGCCTCGTCGAGCGGGTCATCGCGGCAATCGGCGCGCCGCGCGATTTTCCAATCGCCGGCAAGCCATTGCACCAGGTGTTCCGCGAAGACATTTCGCTCGGGCTCGCGCCGGATATGCTTTTCGACCTTATTTCCTACATCACCGGCGGCCTTGCAAGGGCAAAGGCGAAAGCCCTGGCAAAAGGGGAAGACCCGGACGGCGACGCCGCGACCCTCGATGTCCTCGCGGCGATTGAAAAATTCGCGAAGCTGCGGCCCGATCCCGAAGCCTTCGTCGAGGTTCTGGAGCCGCTGCAGCCGAGGCTCTTTTCAATCGCCTCTTCCTACAAGGCGGGACCGGGGCGCGTTGCGCTCACCATCGACCATGTGCGCTATGCGATAGATGGGCGCGAACGGCTTGGTGTCGCCTCGACCTTCGCTGGCGCGGCTTTGCGGCCCGGCGACAAGGTCAAGGTCTATGTCCAGCGCGCCCATGATTTCGCACTGCCCGCCACCGGAGATACGCCCATCGTCATGGTAGGTCCGGGTACAGGCGTCGCGCCGTTCCGGGCGTTTTTACAGGAACGCATGGCCACCAAGGCCAAGGGGCCGGCCTGGCTGTTCTTTGGCCACCAGCGGCGCGCCACCGATTTTTTCTATGAGGACGAGCTGTCGGGGTTCCAGGCGGCGGGGACGCTCGCCAAGCTCTCCCTCGCCTGGTCGCGCGATGCGGAAAAGAAAGTCTATGTGCAGGACAAGATGCGCGAGGATGGCGCCGATCTTTGGGCGTGGCTCAGCAAGGGCGCCCATTTCTACGTCTGCGGCGACGCCACGCGCATGGCACCAGATGTCGACGCCGCTCTCGTCGAAATCTGCGCGGAACACGGCAAGATGGACGCGGCCTCCGCCAAGGCTTTCGTGGGTGACCTCCGGGCGCGACACCGGTATCAGACGGACGTCTACTGATGAATGCCCACGCCCTGGCGCCGGGCGTTCATACGACATGCCCTTATTGCGGCGTCGGCTGCGGCGTCGTGGCAACGCCCGATGGCGCCGCCGGGGCGGCCATCGCCGGCGACAAGAGCCACCCGGCGAATTTCGGCCGTCTCTGTTCCAAGGGCGCCGCCCTCGGCGAGACCTTGGGGCTCGAAACGCGGCTCCTGCATCCGATGGTGGACGGCGCGCGCGCGACATGGGACGCGGCGCTCGATCGCATTGCCGGAGGATTGCGGCGGGCCATCGAAAGGCATGGTCCGGACGCCGTCGCGTTCTATCTTTCTGGCCAATTGCTCACCGAGGATTATTACGTCGCCAACAAGCTGATGAAAGGCTTTATCGGCACCGCCAATGTCGACACGAACTCGCGCCTCTGCATGGCCTCCCCGGTCGTCGGGCACAAGCGGGCCTTCGGGTCGGATACGGTGCCAGGCTGCTACGAAGACCTCGACGAGGCGGACCTCCTGGTGCTGGTTGGATCGAATGCGGCCTGGTGCCATCCGGTGCTCTATCAACGGATGGTGCGCGCGCGGGAGCACCGCGGCGCCCGCATGGTCACCATCGATGTCCGCGGCACGGCGACGACCGAAAGTGCCGATCTCGCGCTGACGATTGCCCCCGGCATGGACGGTGTTTTGTTCTCCGGCCTTCTGATTCACTTGGCCGACGGCGGGTTTATCGACCACGCCTTTGCCGGAGCGCACACCGAGGGCCTTGAAGACGCGCTCGCGAAGGCGCGCGCGATTGCGCCAGACCTTGCCGCCGCCGCCAAAAAATGCGGCGCCGCGAGCGCGGACGTCGCGGCCTTTTTCGCTCTCTGGGCGGCAACAAGGCAGGTCGTCACTCTCTATAGCCAGGGGGTCAACCAATCCTGGCAAGGCACCGACAAGGTCAACGCGATCATCAACTGCCATCTTGCAACTGGCCGCATCGGCATTCCGGGCGCGGGGCCGTTTTCCTTGACCGGGCAGCCGAATGCGATGGGCGGGCGCGAAGTCGGCGGTCTCGCCAATCAGCTTGCCGCGCATATGGGGTTTTCGGCGACGGACATCGACCGCGTCGGCCGCTTCTGGGGGGCGCCGCGCATGGCCCAGCGCGAGGGCCTCAAGGCCGTCGCGATGTTCGAGGCCATCGCGCGCGGCGGCATCAAGGCGTTGTGGATCATGGCCACCAATCCGGCGGTCAGCCTACCTCGCGCCGATGAAATGAGCGCGGCACTGACCGGCCTCGATCTCCTCGTCATTTCGGATAATGTGCGCTCGACCGATACGATCGGCGCTGGACCGCATGTGCTTTTGCCCGCCGCTGCCTGGGGAGAAAAGGACGGGACGGTGACTAATTCCGAGCGGCGAATCTCGCGCCAGCGTGCCTTCTCGCCGCCCGCGGGGGAGGCTAAGCCAGATTGGTGGGCCACGTCGGAAGTCGCCAAGCGGATGGGCTTCGGCGCCGCGTTCGATTATGCCGGTCCGGCCGCGATCTTCCGCGAGCATGCCGCGCTCTCCGCGTTCGAGAACAAGGGAACCCGGGACTTCGATCTCGGTGGCCTCGTGGGGTTAAGCGACGCCGATTACGACGCGCTCGCGCCGCTGCAATGGCCGGTCCCCGCCGGCGGTGCGGGCAGGACGAAGCGAATGTTCGCGGACCGGCGCTTCTTCACGCCCTCGGGGCGAGCGCGTTTCATTGCCATCGAGGAGCCTGTTCTGGCCGAGCCGCCGGATGCGGACTTTCCATTCGTTTTGAACACCGGGCGGGTGCGCGACCAATGGCACTCGATGACCCGCACCGGCCTCTCGCCGAAACTCGCTAGTCACATGCCCGATCCCTTCGTCGAGGTGAACCCGGACGATGCGTCGAAGCTCGGGCTCGCCGGAGATGGATTCGCCCGGGTTAGCACGGCGCACGGAAGCGCCGTGCTGCGTGTCATCATCACCGCCGCGCAGGTCCCAGGGCGTATTTTCGCCCCGATCCACTGGAACGACGAGACGGCGGGGCGCGCACGCGTGGGCGCGCTCGTCCACCCCTTCACCGATCCCCACTCGGGGCAGCCGGACTCGAAGGCCGTTCCGGCGTCGCTTGCCCCGGTTTGTTTCGCCGCGGATGGCTTTGTTCTCGCACGCACGCGGGTGCCGCTGCCGGGCGACACCGTCTTTGCGTGGACCGCCATCGAGGGCGGCTATGCGGCACGATTTGCGACGAACGAGCCTTTCGCGGCTTTGCTCGAGACCTTTGCCGCCAGATCGCGTGCGGCCGAGCAGGCGAGCTACAACGATCCCGCGAGAGGCATTTTTCGCACGGCCCTGATCCTGCCTGAAAGACTCGACGCGGTTCTTTTTTTTGGGCGGCGCGGAGAAGTGCCGCCATGGAGTGGTCTTGCCGAGGCATGGCGGCTGGGGCGGCTCGACGGCACCGCGCGCCGCTTTCTCCTGGCGGGCAGGGGCGCGTCCGCCGATTTCGATGCAAGCCCCACAATCTGCGCGTGCTTTGGCGTGAAATCGCGGGCCATCCTGGCGGCGATCGGCGATGGCGCATCTTCGACGGAGGCGGTCGGCGCGCGGCTCAATGCCGGCACGAATTGCGGATCGTGCCTGCCCGAGCTGAGGCGAATGATCGCCGCGCGGACCCAAGAGAAGACTAACGCGGACCTGCCGATTTAAAGCGGCAGTTCGTTTCGTTCCGGATACCGCCTGTCGCGTATTTTCGAGCGCCCGGCGGACGCCGCGCCGGGCCAGGGTCCGGATTTGGCTTGCGGCCGGCCCGCCGGCGTGGCAACGGAACGGCTGGTGGACGCGGCGACCGGAACCGGCAGCCAATGACAACCGTGGATTTCGCCGCTTTCGTCGAGACGCTTGCCGATGTCGCGGCCGATACGATTCTTCCGTTCTTTCGCACCGCGCTCCGCGCCGACGACAAAAACGCCGGAGGCATGTTCGATCCCGTGACCGAGGCGGACCGTGCCGCGGAAGCGGCGATGCGGCGTCTCATCCAGGCGACGTTCCCGCATCACGGCATCATCGGCGAGGAATTTGGTCCGCTTCAAAGCGAAGCGGAATATGTTTGGGTGCTCGATCCGATCGACGGCACCAAGAGCTTTATCGCCGGCATGCCGGTTTGGGGGAGTCTCATCGGGCTTCTGCACAATGGGCGCCCAGCCTATGGCATGATGGTTCAACCCTTCACCCTGGAGCGTTTTACCGGCGATGGGAAGGGCGCGGTTTGGCGCGGTCCTGGTTGCGATCATCGGATGACCGAACGCAAGCTCGCCACCAGGCGCTGCGAGACGCTCGCGCAGGCCACGCTGATGACGACATCGCCGTTATTGTATTCCGCCGCAAAGCTCAAGGCATTTCGCCGGATGGAGGCCAAGGCGCGCCTGTCGCGCTATGGCGGCGATTGCTATGCTTTTGCGATGCTTGCGGCGGGCCATGTGGATTGCGTGATCGAACCGGATCTCAAGGCCTACGATATTGTTGCCCTAGTGCCGATCGTCGAAGGCGCCGGCGGAATTGTGACGTGCTGGGACGGCGGCAGCCCGGCAAAAGGCGGCGACGTCGTCGCCTCTTGCACCGCCAGCATTCACGATGAAGCGTTAAGCCTGCTGCGCGGTTAGTTGACGCGGAGATGATCGGCGCCGGCCGTGGCGACGCCGGCGACATGGCGCTCCGGCGCCAGACCCATCGCCCGCCAGGCCCGTTCCCCATCGCGCGCCAGCAGCCCGCCTAATCGTTCAAGCGATAGCGCGCGAGCGCAGCATACACAACGGATGTTCCGCGTTATCTTGGATAGGCAGCTTGTACCTGATACTCAATTCGCGTCAACGGGTCCAAGCTGCCCAAGCCGAGCTGGAAGCTCAGCCAGAGTAGAGAGGCGACGACGAAAAGACGAACGATTTCGGGGCCTCGCCCGACTTCCATGTAAACCGTTCCGACGACCCAAACCATCAGCACGGCGGGGATCAGAATGAGCGGCCGGTCAGACCGGTCGAGCGGCAGGAAGCTCACGCCGAACTGTATCGCCAGGAGAACCATCAGAAGCACCCAGGCCAGAAATAGATGGCGCAAACGTTGGTTCATGTGCCGCGCCCCACGAGATAAATCAACGGATAAAGGATAATCCACACCACGTCGACGAAGCTCCAGTAGATTCCGACCACGATAACCGGCGTATAATATAGGGGAGATAATTCCTCCCGCAACGCGAGCAGGATGATCCAGCCGACAAGAACCAGCCCGATCACCAGATGCAGCCCATGGATCGCGGTGCCGAAGAAGTAGAAGACAAAGAAGAGCCGTGCTCCGCCGCCAAGCGCCCCGTTGATGGCGAAGCCGGGCCCCGGGAACAGATGTTTGTCGAAATCGTCGCGCCACTCGACCCCGAATTTGAGGATCATGAAGGCGAGCCCAAGCAGCCAGGCGATGGCACAGCACTGGATCAGCCTGCGGGTATTCCCTGCCTCGATGAAGGCGACACCAGCGCTATACACGAAACTGCCCGCCACCAGGATCACCGTGTTTACCGTCCCGATCGTGAGATCGGTCTGCCGCGCGCCGGCGTCGAACCCCGATTGATTCCAGTGGCGGGAATAGATCCATGTCAGAAACAGCGCGCCGAAGAACATCACCTCGGTCGCCAGAAACAGCCACATCCCCGAAATGGCCGTTTCCGATTGGTGGCGCGCACTCGAATATTGGAATTCGTGCGTAAGCGAAGCTTCAGACATGGCGTTGCACGACCTCGGGCGGCGGATAATTATAAGGTGGCTCCGTTACCGTTGGCGTGACAACGAAGTTCTCCGTGAGCGGCGGTGACGAAGTCTGCCACTCGAGCCCGGTGGCGCCCCAAGGATTGGCGCTTGCACGCTCGCCGTAGAACAGAGACCACGTCAAATAGCCGAGCGGGAGCAGATAGCCTAGGGCCAGGATCGTTGTCCCAGCCGACGAAAGCACGTTCAAGACCTGGAATTCCGGCGGGTAGGAATGATAGCGTCGCGGCATGCCGAGATAGCCGACGATGAACTGGGGGAAGAAGGTCAGGTTAAAGCCAAGGAAGATGATAATCGCGCCGGCGCGGCCCCACATCTCCGGATACATTCGCCCGGTGATTTTCGGCCACCAAAAATGCAGGCCGGCGAAAAAAGCGGACACCATGCCGCCGACCATGACGTAGTGAAAATGCGCGACCACGAAATACGTTTGCGCCAGGTGGACATCGGCGGCGAGGGCGGCCACGAACAGGCCGGTTAACCCGCCTAACGTGAAAAGTCCGATGAATCCGATCGCATAAAGCATCGGCGCGTCGAATCGGATGAAACCCTTGTGCATCGTGCCGATCCAGTTGAAGACTTTGATCGCGGACGGCACCGCAACCACAAAGCTCAGTATCGAGAAGACCAAGGCGGAATAGAGCGACGTGCCAGCCACGAACATGTGATGGCCCCAAACCAGAAAGCTGATCACCGCGATCGCGATGCTGGACCAGACCACGAATTTATAGCCGAATAACCGCTTGCTCGAGAAGCAGGGAACGATCTCGCTGATCACACCAAGGCCCGGCAGGATCATGATGTATACAGCTGGGTGGGAGTAGAACCAGAACAGGTGCTGGAACAACAGTGGATCGCCGCCTATCGCCGGATCGAATACGCCGATGTGGAAGATCCGCTCGAATGCCAGCAGCAGCAGCGTCATGGCCAAATTTGGGGTGGCAAGCACAAAAAGGACACTGACGGCGTAGAGTGACCAAAGGAACACCGGCATCTTGTACCAGGTCATGCCCGGCGCCCGGAGTCGATGTATGGTGACGATGAAGTTCAGCCCGGTCGCGATCGAAGAAAAGCCGGCGATGAAGATGCCGACGACCGTCGCCACCACGTGCCCCTTGGAATAGTCGGAAGAAAGCGGTGTGTAGAAGGTCCATCCGGTATCGGTGCCGCCCACGAATAGGGAATAGAGGACGACGACCCCGGCGATGACGAAGAGATACCAGCTCGCGAGGTTCAGCTT
>JBATYB010000325.1:0-9481 GCA_049673825.1 Methylocella sp.
CGCCCGCCTGGCGCTTGCCGGGTTTTCGCAAGGCGCCGCGACGGCGCTCTACGCCGGATTGCGGCGGCAAACGCAAATTGCCGGCATCGTTGCTTTTTCCGGAGCCCTGCCGGACGGCGAGGGGTTGCGAAGCGACATCCGGAGCAAACCGCCGGTTCTCCTCGTTCATGGCGCGGCGGACGATGTCGTGTCTTTCGCGTCGCTGGCGAACGCGAAGGCCACGCTCGAAGCGGCGGGCGTGCCGGTGACGGCGGTGGCGAGGCCGGGCCATGGCCATGCCATCGATGACGGGGGGATTGCGCTGGGCGGGGAATTTCTTTGCGATGTCCTGAAAGCCCCGCGGGGCGATGCCGGCGTGTCGATCTAAGACCGGGTGCTGCCTTATCCTCGCCTTCTGTCATCCAACCACACGCGACAGCGTTATATAAAAGATGTATATGATAACACCCGCGGCACGAACTTAAACGCGACTTCCGGAAAATACCCGAAGTTTGATACGCCGCGCGGCGTCTACGGGAAAAAGCTTGAAAGCAGGCAAGGCCGGACAAGGTCTCGCGAGCTAAGGTATCTAACGTCTTCCGGCGTAACCTTAAGAGGAGAGCGTTTTCCGTCATGTCCGATAACGCTCTAACGATACACGGAAAGGGAGAAAGTCATGGCAAAGGTCGTATGCGTGCTTTACGATGATCCAGTTGATGGTTATCCGAGTTCCTATCCTCGGGATGATCTCCCCCGGATCGACCGTTATCCGGACGGTCAAACTCTTCCAACGCCCAAATCGATCGATTTCAAGCCCGGCACGCTGCTCGGCAGCGTGTCCGGCGAGCTGGGCTTGCGCAAATACCTCGAATCCAACGGCCACACATTGGTTGTGACCTCGGATAAGGACGGCGCCGGCTCGGTCCTCGATCGCGAGCTGCCGGATAGCGAGGTTGTTATTTCGCAACCGTTCTGGCCGGCCTACATGACCGCCGAACGGTTCGCCAAGGCGCCGAAATTGAAGCTTATCGTCACCGCGGGCATTGGTTCCGATCACACTGATCTGCAGGCGGCGATCGACCACAAGGTCACGGTCGCGGAGGTTACCTTCAGCAATTCGATCAGCGTCGCCGAGCATGTGGTCATGATGATCCTCTCGCTCGTGCGCAATTACATCCCGTCGTATCAGTGGGTGGTGCGCGGCGGCTGGAACATCGCCGATTGCGTCGCGCGGTCCTACGACGTCGAAGGCATGCATGCCGGCACCGTCGCGGCCGGCCGCATCGGCCTCGCGGTGCTGCGGCGTCTAAAGCCTTTCGACATGCATCTGCATTATTACGACCGTCATCGTCTGCCGGCGGCGGTGGAGAAAGAGCTGAACGTCGCCTGGCATCCAAACGTCGAGGACATGGTCAAGGTCTGCGACGTCGTCACCATCAACTGCCCGCTATACCCGGAGACCGAGCATCTCTTCGACGAAGCGATGATTTCCAAGATGAAGCGCGGCGCCTATATCGTGAATACCGCGCGCGGAAAAATCTGCGACCGCGACGCAATTGTCCGGGCGCTGGAGAGCGGCCAGCTCGCGGGGTATGCGGGCGACGTATGGTTCCCGCAGCCGGCGCCGAAAGACCATCCGTGGCGCACCATGCCGCACCATGGGATGACGCCGCACACCTCCGGCACGACGCTCTCCGCGCAGGCGCGCTACTCGGCCGGCACCCGCGAAATCCTCGAATGCTGGTTCGAGGGCCGGCCGATCCGCGACGCGTATCTGATTGTCGATAAAGGCAAGCTCGCGGGGGCTGGGGCGCAGTCCTACAGCGCCGGAAACGCGACGGGCGGATCCGAGGAGGCCGCCAAATTCAAGACAGGCGCGTGAATTGCCGGCGGCGGCTCCGGGCAAGTCCGGGCCGCGATTCCGCGCCTTTTCCTTCTGGATCCGGCATCTGGCGGCGCCTTTGTCTGCGGGTTTTTGGCCGCAGGCGAAGGTTGTCATCGCCTCGCCATAGAAGCTTGGCCCTTGCTATGAGCACGGCGGCGCTGGTCTCTGGGGCTCGCGGCCGCGGTCCCGGCCCATGCCCTTGCGGGTCCAAATGCCGGCGGCCCGGACGGCAGATCGACTGACATTAAATCTTTCCCCGGTCCCATCCCGATATTATTCGCTTTTATTTCCGGCGGCTTTGCGCCACATTGCGGGTCAAACAAGAGCGATAAGGCTAGCCATGCCGCAGATTGCCGGGACCCTCGACGCCTATCTTGATCAAGCCGTGGCTCTGGATGCTCGCTTAGGCGCGGCCGCGCGGGTGCTTCGCGCCATCGCGGCGGCCGCCGTCGAAATGACCGGCCTCGTCGATCTCGGCTGCTTATACGGCCAGCTAGGTGCCAGCCGCGCAAGCACGAACACGGACGGCGATGTTCAGAAGGAACTGGACGTTCTCGCCAACGATATGTTCGTCGGCGCGTTCAGGCAGGCTCCGGTGGCGGCGGTTGTCTCCGAGGAAATGAGCGAGCCATTGGTTCTCGATTCCGCGGGCCTGCTCGCGGTTGCGATGGATCCGCTCGACGGCTCCTCGAATATCGATAGCAATGTGTCGATCGGCACGATCTTTTCGGTTCTTCCCGTGCTAGCCAATGCGAAGGCCGTCGCGGCCCATTTTCTGCAACCGGGGCGGATACAGATTGCCGCCGGCTTCGTCATTTATGGGCCGCAGACGTCGATCGTATTCGCCTTGGGAAGCGGTCAAACCCAAATCTTCACCCTGGACCGTCGCGCTTGCCGGTTCCACCAGGCGATATCCGCTCCGGTCATCGACCGGGAAAGCGCCGAATACGCCATCAACGCCTCCAACTACCGGCATTGGGAGGCCCCGGTCCGGGCTTTTATCGACGATTGCGAGCAGGGCGCCGAAGGGCCGCTGAAGCGCGACCACAATATGCGCTGGACGGGCTCGCTCGTCGCCGACGCCTACCGGATTTTGCTGCGCGGCGGGATTTTCCTTTATCCTGGCGATCGGCGCGCCGGTTATAGCCATGGGCGGCTGCGGCTCCTTTACGAGGCCAATCCGATCGCCTTCATCGTGGAACGGGCGGCGGGGATCGCGACCGACGGCGTGCATCCTATTCTCGACATCGTCCCTTCCGCCATCCACGCGCGGGTGCCGCTCGTCTTTGGCTCGGCGGGGCCGGTTCGGCTCGTCGCCCGCTATCACAGCGATCCGCAATTTTCCGAGCGCGCGCCATTGTTTGGCAAGCGCGGCCTCATGCGTCTTTGAAAAAAACAAACTGAAAAAGAAGAGGCAGACGTGTCCGCGAAATATCCGATCATTTCGGTGACCGGTTCGTCCGGGGCGGGCACGACATCCGTCAGGCGCACCTTCGAGCATATTTTCCGGCGCGAGAAAATCGCGGCGGCCTTTATCGAAGGCGATTCCTTCCATCGTTACAATCGCGACGAAATGGACGCGGTAATGGCCGAGGAGGAGTCGAAAGGCAACCGCCATTTCAGCCATTTCGGCCCCAGCGGCAACCTTTTGGCGGAGCTCGAAGCCGTGTTTCGCAGCTATCACGAATCCGGCACCGGCAAGACCCGGCATTATGTTCATGACGACGAAGAGGCCGCGCACTTTGGGTGCGCGCCCGGAACCTTTACCGACTGGGAGGCTTTGCCTGAAAAGAGCGATCTTCTCTTCTACGAAGGGCTGCATGGCGCGGTCAAAACGGACGAAGTCAATATTGCGCAATTTCCCGACCTGAAGATCGGCGTCGTGCCGGTTATCAACCTCGAATGGATTCAAAAAATCCGTCGCGACTGCTCCGCGCGGGGTTATTCGACGGAAGCGGTGATGGACATCATGTTGCGGCGAATGCCCGATTATGTCCATTACATTTGTCCGCAGTTCACTAAAACGGACATTAATTTCCAGCGGGTCCCGACCGTCGATACCTCGAATCCCTTTGCCGCGCGCTGGATCCCGACCGCCGACGAATCGATGGTGATCATTCGTTTCGCCAAACCGCGTGGCATCGATTTTCCCTATTTGCATTCGATGATCCATGACAGTTTCATGTCGCGGGCCAATTCGATCGTTATTCCGGGCGCCAAGCTCGATCTTGCGATGCAGCTGATCTTGACGCCGTTCGTCCTTCAACTCGTCGAGCGGCGGCGCCGAGCGGGCTGAGGCAACCCTTTCATGGACGTATTCGCGACGCGGCATTTTCGCTCCGCTCATGGTTTGATGAGGGCGGTCTTTGGCTTGAATTATGCGTTGCCCGCGAAGATGTATCTCTAATGGCCGGGAGGCCTTGACTAGGCTATCCTCAAGACACCCAGCCGCATTCGGTGACGGAGAATAACCCATGGCCCGTATCGCACTTCGGCAGCTGCTCGACCATGCGGCCGAGCACGACTATGGCGTCCCTGCTTTTAATATCAGCAACATGGAGCAAGGCTTGGCGATCATGGAGGAGGCCGCCGCCACCGCTGCCCCGGTCGTTATTCAGGCGAGCCGCGGCGCCCGCGCCTATGCAAGCGACATCGTGCTCGCCAAGTCGATCGAGGCGCCCGCGTGCCGGCCCGCCGCGCTTGCGACTTCGATCCCGCGGACGGCGGGCAGGATTAAATGACGCCTCTCGTTATTGCGCCCTCGATACTTTCCGCTGATTTCGCCAACCTCGGCGAGGAAATCCGGGCCGTCACCGGCGCCGGCGCCGACTGGATTCATATCGACGTCATGGACGGCCATTTCGTGCCAAACATCACGATCGGTCCGGCGATGGTGCGCGCCTTGCGCCCCCAGGCACAAATCCCTTTCGACGTGCATCTTATGATCGCCCCTTGCGACCCCTATCTTGCCGCTTTCGCGGAAGCCGGGGCGGATTCGATCTCGATCCATGTCGAGGCCGGGCCGCATCTTCATCGTTCGCTGCAGGCGATTCGGGAGCTTGGCAAAAAAGCCGGCGTCGTGCTCAACCCGGCGACGCCGGCATCGAGCGTCCAGAATGTCCTCGATATTATCGATTCAGTGCTGGTCATGTCGGTCAACCCAGGCTTTGGCGGGCAGACCTTCATTGCCTCTGCGGTCGACAAGATCGCGGAACTGAAGGCGATGATTGGCCCGCGCGCGATCCGCATCGCGGTCGACGGCGGGATCAACCCGGAAACCGCGGGACTCGTCGCTTCGGCGGGCGCGGACACTTTTGTCGCGGGCTCCGCCATCTTCAAGGGAGGCCCAGAGCATTATGCGGCGAATATTGCGGCAATACGCACGGCAGCCGCCAGAATGCGACGCCGCGATGCCGCTTGAGGCCCTCATATTCGACGTGGACGGGACGCTCGCCGAAACCGAAGAGGCGCATCGACAGTCTTTCAACGAAGCATTCGCGGCCTTCGGGGTCGATTGGACCTGGGATAAGGAGCTTTATCGCGAGCTCCTCCAGGTGACCGGCGGCAAAGAGCGTCTCCAGCATTATATCGACGCTTGGAAACCTCGCGGCGGCGAGGTGGCACTTGCCCGCTTCGCCGAGATCTACGAGGTGAAGTCGGCCCGCTACGCCGCGCTGGTAAAGTCCGGCGCCGTGCCAGCGAGACCGGGTGTTCGCCGCTTGATCACGGAGGCCCATGAACGGGGAGTGCGGCTCGCCATCGCCACGACGTCGCTGCGGGGGAGCGCCGATCTGGTCCTGCGCGCGATTTTCGGCGAAGAAGGCCCCTCCTGGTTTGCGGTGATCGCCGCGGGGGATGTCGTGGCGCAGAAGAAACCCGCGCCTGACATCTATCGCTTCGTGCTGGAAAAGCTGGAGTGCGGCCCGGGCTCTTGCGTCGCCATCGAGGATTCGGAAAATGGCATCAAGGCGGCGCGGGCCGCGGGTTTGCCTGTCCTCGCGGCGCCAAGCTATTATATGAAAGGGGATGATTTCAGCCTTGCGACGAGCGTTCTCAGCGATCTAGGCGAGCCGGACCGTCCTTGCCGCCAGATCGCCGGCCTGCGCTTCGAGCGGGATTATGTGGATATTGACGGCTTGAACACATGGCTCTCCAAGCAACAATAATCCCGCGCCGAGGGATCCCGCCCAAATCATCAACCGGTCCATTGAAATCGGATGACAATTTCCGTTTTACGGTCCGGGGGCTAAAACAGTCCGGTGACCTTGCCGCTGTCATCGAGATCGATCTTGGTTGCCGCCGGCACCTTGGGCAAGCCCGGCATGGTCATGATCTCGCCGCACACCAAGACGACGAACTCCGCGCCGGCGGCGAGCCGGACTTCGCGGATATTGATCTCATGGTTGGACGGCGCGCCGCGCAGCGTTGCGTCTGTCGAGAACGAATATTGGGTCTTGGCGATACACACGGGATAATGGCCGTAGCCGCTCTCCTGAAGCCGCCTGATCTGCGCACGGATCTTCGAATCGGCGGTGACCTGGCTCGCGCCATAGAGCTTGGTGGCGATCGCCGTCGCCTTGTCCCAGAGCGTTGCCGATTCCTCATAGACGAAATGGAGGTCGCCCGGCACTTTGTCGACCATATCGACGACCGTGCGCGCCAGCTCCTCGGCGCCCTTGCCCCCTTCCGCCCAATGCCGGCACACGGCGATCGGGGCTTCGTGATGCGCCATTTTTTTCTTCAAAAGCGCGATCTCGGCGTCCGTGTCGAAGCTGAAATGATTGATCGCGACGATGCAAGGAAGGCCGAAATGGTTGCGGATGTTGTTGACGTGGCGCTCCAAATTGGCGACGCCTTTGGTCAACGCCTCGAGGTTTTCCGTATTGAGTTCCTTGAGGTCCACGCCGCCGTGATATTTGAGGGCGCGGATGGTCGCGACGATCACCGCCGCCTGCGGGCGAAGGCCCGATTTGCGGCATTTGATATCGACGAATTTCTCGGCGCCGAGATCGGCGCCAAAGCCCGCCTCGGTCACCACATAGTCGGACAATTTCAGCGCGGTCTTGGTGGCGAGCACGGAATTGCAGCCGTGCGCGATATTGGCGAAAGGGCCGCCGTGAATGAAGGCCGGGTTGTTTTCGAGCGTTTGCACGAGGTTCGGCTTAAGCGCGTTTTTCAAAAGCACCGCCATCGCGCCATGGGCGTTCAAATCGCCCGCGCGAACGGGCTTTTGGTCTCGCGTATATCCAACCACGATTCTTCCCAGCCGGTCCTTCAAATCCTTGATCGAGGTGGCGAGACAGAAGATCGCCATGATCTCGGAGGCGACCACGATGTCGAATCCATCCTCGCGGGGATATCCGTTCCCCACCCCGCCCAAAGCCACGGTGATTTGCCGCAGCGCGCGGTCGTTCATATCGACGACTCGCTTCCATGCGATGCGCCGCACATCGAAATTCAGCTCGTTGCCGTGGTGAATATGATTGTCGATCATCGCGGCGAGAAGGTTGTTGGCAAGGCCGATCGCACCGAAGTCGCCGGTAAAATGCAGGTTGATGTCCTCCATCGGAACAACCTGCGCGTAACCGCCGCCGGCCGCGCCTCCCTTCATGCCGAACACCGGCCCGAGCGAGGGCTCGCGCAGGCAAATGGAGGCCTTTTTGCCGATCCGGTTCAAAGCGTCGCCGAGGCCGACCGTGGTTGTGGTCTTGCCTTCCCCGGCCGGGGTCGGGCTGATCGCCGTCACGAGGATCAGCTTGCCATCCGGCCGGTCCGCGAGGCTCTCCACATAATCCAACGATATCTTAGCCTTGTAGTAGCCATAGGGCTCAAGGTGCGCCTCCCCGATACCGAGCTTTTCCCGCGCCACCTCGCCGATGCGGCGCATGTTGGCTTGTTGCGCGATTTCGATGTCCGCCGGCATCGTCCCTCCTCTCGAAGCCGGGCTCAGGCTTCCACCACGTTTTGCGGCTTGCCTGCCGCGAATGCGTCGATGTTGTCGATAAGCTGGTCGGCGAGAATCTGCATCGCCTCGCGGCTCGCCCAGGCGACATGCGGGGTGACGATGAGATTCGACAGCCGCAAATCGAGCAGAATATTGCCTTGCTTCGGGGGCTCGACGGTCAGCACGTCGAAGCCCGCGCCGCCAATGATGTTGTTGGTCAGCGCATCGGCCAAGGCTTCCTCGTCGACGAGCCCGCCGCGGCCGGTGTTGATAAGAAGGGCGTCATTCTTCATCAGCCGCAATTCACGCGCGCCGATCATGTTCTTGGTCTCGGGCGTCAACGGCAAATGCATGGTGATGATGTCGCTCTCGCGCAACAGGGTTTCGAAACCGGTCAGGCCAGGCTGCGGGAAGATGTCATGGGCAAGCACCTTCAGGCCAAAGGCCTCGGCGATCCGGCCCACCGACTTGCCGATCGCGCCATAGCCGACGATGCCGAGCGTCGAGCCGCGCATGTCGCGGATCGGATGGTCGAAGAAACAGAATTGGTCGCAGGCCTGCCAGCGCCCGGCGCGCACATCGTCGCGGTAAGCGAGGAGGTTGCGGCGAAGCGCGAAGGCCAGCGCGAAGACATGCTCCGGAACCGCATTGAAGGCATAATTGCGGATGTTCGATACGGTAATGCCGTGCGCCTTGCAGTACGTCTTATCGACGACGTCGGTGCCTGTGGCGGCGACCGCTATCAATTTAAGATTGGGAAGCTTTGCCAGCGTCGCTTCGCCCATTGGCACCTTGTTGATGATGGCGATTGTCGCATCCCGAAGGCGACCGACGATCTCGCTCGGCGAGGTCACCGGATATTCCATATAAATATGCGGAAAATCCGGCGTTCGCAGATTGGCCTCGACGGTCGAACGGTCGAGAAAGACGATCGAGTGTCGCACGGGGTGATCTTTCTTTGCTTCGATTTGTCGCGGTTTTCCGAAATAAGGCCTTTCGGGAGGCCTTCGCCGTGGCTACGCTCTGGGTTTGTCCCTATCGTTCGGACTCGACTCTTCCGCGGTAGCGGCGCGGCAAGCCGCCGCCAAAAGGTTGTGCCGCCCATGGCCGGGCGGCGGCCGCGGCGCCTCAGTCGTTGAGGACGCCCTCCGGGTGCAGCTCGGCGAAACGTTCTTGCTCCGTCGGTTTCTTTTCCTTGGCCATGATGGTCGAGCGGAAATATGCCTGGGCGGCGGCGACACCGCTGCCGAGCTTAATGTCGATGCCGCCATCGCGCATCGCCATTTCCACCCCACAAAGAGCGCCAAGAACCATGAGGTCGTTGAGATCGCCGAGATGGCCGATCCGGAACACCTTGCCCGCGACCTGCGACAGACCGGCGCCGAGCGACAGATTATAACGGCGGAAAGCGGCGTCGATCACATCGGCGCCGTTGAAGCCCGGCGGGACGACGATCGCGGTCACCGTATCGGAATACCATTTCGGTTCCTTGGCGCAGGGTTGCAGGCCCCAGGCCTTGACCGCGGCGCGCACGCCGCTCGCCAGAACGTTATGGCGCTCGAACACCCGTTCGAGCTTTTCATCGAACAATATCTTGAGCGATTCGCGCAGGCCGTACAGCATCGGCAGTGACGGCGTGTAGGGGAAGTAGCCCGTCGCGTTGGCCTTGATCA
>JBATYB010000326.1:0-6948 GCA_049673825.1 Methylocella sp.
GCCGGAAGCGGCCGGGCCGTCGATCGCGCTTGCCCGGTTCGAGGATGTGGTGGCGCTCGCCGGACGCCATCGCGACATTCAAATGAAGCTCGCGCTTGAACGCGACGTGCGCCTCGTTCGTTTCGAGCGAGGCCGCATCGAATTTTCAACCGCTCCCGGCGCCTCGCCGCAGCTTGCGCAAACTCTCGCGCGCCGCTTGCAGGAATGGACGGGGAGCCGCTGGATGGTTGCCATCTCGAGCGCGCCCGGCGCCCCGAGCCTCAAGGAGCAGGACGACGCCAAGGCAAGCGAGGCTTTGTCCGGCGTGCGCGCCGAGCCGCTGGTCCAAAGCGTGCTCGCCGCGTTTCCGGGCGCCGAGATTGCCGGGGTCCGCGCCTACGAGGCCGCCCCGCGAACCATGCCATCCGCCGGGACGGACGGCGAGACGAACGATGAAATCGGCTTTAACGACGGCATGGAAGACGAGCTTTGAACGGGCATTGCTCGCGGGTTCGCTCTTCATCGCAACCAAGGGGAAACAGCAATGCCCGACATGTTCGGTTTGATGAAACAAGCGCAGGCCATGCAGGCGAAAATGCAGGAAATGCACGCCGAAATGGAGCAGATCGAGGTCGAGGGGCAAGCGGGCGGCGGCATGGTTCGCGTGACCCTCACCGCCAAGGGCCAGATGAAGGGGCTTATGATCGACGATCAGCTTCTCAAAGCCGATGAGAAAGTCATCCTCGAGGATTTGATCATCGTGGCGCATGAGGATGCGCGCAAAAAGGCCGAGCGGCTTGTGGAAGAAAAAATGAAGGGCATGACCGCGGGCCTAGCCCTGCCGCCGGGCATGAAGCTGCCGTTCTGATGCCGCCAGGTTGAGGGCTCCGGTGCGATGGGCGAACGCGTCGCGGGTCCCGAGATCGAGCGGCTCATCCAGTTGCTGGCCCGGCTGCCGGGGCTTGGACCGCGCTCGGCGCGGCGCGCCGCGCTGCATTTGATTCGCAAGCGCGAGGAACTTCTCGCGCCGCTTGCCGATGCGCTGCGCGTGGCGCGCGAAAAAATCGTGACCTGCCGCGCCTGCGGCAATGCCGATACTTGCGATCCTTGCACCTTGTGCCGGGACGAGCGGCGCGACCGCGACACGCTCGTCGTCGTCGAGACGGTGGCCGATCTCTGGGCGCTCGAACGCGCCGGAGTTCTCGGCGCGCGCTATCATGTGCTCGGCGGAACCTTGTCGCCGCTCGACGGCATAGGCCCCAAGGACTTGAACCTCGCAAGCCTCGTTGAAAGGGTCGCGGCCGATCGCGTCAAGGAGGTGATCCTGGCCGTCAATGCCACGGTGGACGGACAGACGACGGCGCATTACATCGTAGGTCTCTTGGCGGATTCAAAGGTCAAGATCACCCGGCTCGCGCATGGCGTTCCGGTCGGCGGCGAGCTCGACTATCTCGATGAAGGCACGCTCGCCGCCGCGATCAAAAGCCGGACCGAGTTTTGAGGTCCCGTCTCCCGCCGTTAACACAATATCGCCACGGCAGGCGCTTAACATGGGCGCGCGCCGCCCGAGTTATTAACCGGGCGCACTGTCCGGAACCCCTCGGCGCGGCGCCACAACTTTGAACCCTGAGCAATAAACCCACGGCCAATAGTCACATAAGGAGCGGTCATGGCTAACCCATTTGTGCATATCGAACTCTCCACACCGGACACCGGCAAGGCAAAGTCCTTTTACGGAGCGCTGTTTGACTGGAAACTGGACGACGTGGAGATGGCCCCCGGCTTCACCTACACGATGATCGGAGTCGGCGAGGGCACCGGCGGCGGCATGATGAAGACTCCCACGCCCGGCGTTCCAACCGCCTGGCTGCCTTACGTGCTGGTCGATGATGTGGCGGCGGCGACCGCCAAGGCGAAATCGCTGGGCGCCACTGTCGTGAAGGACGTCACGGAGGTGATGGGAGCAGGCTCCTTCTCGATCATCATGGATCCGGCCGGCGCGGCGATCGGGCTCTGGCAAGAAAAGGCGAAATAACGCGAGGGCGCGTCCTTCCTCGACCGGGTTCCTTTGCGGAGCACGCGGGCACCGCCTCGGCGTCCCCTATACCGGGAATAGCGGCGTCTACCCGGTTACCAATGCGTCTGGAAGTGTTCTCGTTCCTAACCGGCAACCGGCGCGGCAAGCCGCGCGTCAGTCATCAAGGGATCGTCCGCCTGATCGCCGCAACCACCCCCAAGACCGGCCGCGAAGTCCGCTGCGAACTCGCTCCGGTGATGTACCCCGGCGGCGGCAAGGGCGGCGCCTACGTCATGTTCAAGGCCGCCATGTAGAGTTCGAGAATGGCCGCCATCTCCTTGCGCTCGGAATGGTCCTGCTTCCGGATCTTGACGATCTCGCGCACGGCCCTCACATCGAACCCGCCGCCTTTCATTTCCGCGTAGACCTCGCGAATATCGCCGGAAATGGCTTTCTTTTCCTCCTCCAGCCGCTCGACCCTCTCGACGAATTGCGTCAGCTCCTGTGCCGCGACACCTGTTCCGGCGACATTTGCCGTCATCTGAAACATTCCTCTGCTTGGATTGGGCGCCGCCCCGGACCCGGCGAAGACAGCCGGCAAAATGCTCGTGGGGAGAGTCTCTTCGATGCGAGCCCCGCACTGCCGCCGCCGCCGCGAGCCGTCAAGATGCAAGGCGGAATTATCCCCGCAATCCTGCCCCTGATTCCGGTCCGGCGCACCGCCTTGCCGCTCAAACATGCCGCCCTGTCCGGCTTAGGAAAAACGCCTTGCAATGGAGCTCGGGGCGCGCGAGGACTGGGCGTAGAAGTCGCGCAAGCCGATCGGCGAAGGCGACGGCGCGGGCGTCGGTGGCGACGAGATCCTGGCGCGTCTCGACGAGGAGACCGGCAAGTCCGCGGCTTGTGACGGCCTCGTCCAGCGTATCGCCCATGAGCGCGCCATCATAGGGTTCGTTGTCGCCGACCAAAAGCCCGTCCTTGGCCAACGCCGCGATCAAAGGCAGAGCGAAACGCGGATCGCTGTCCCACAAAATTCCGACTTCCCACGGTCTTGGCCGCGCTTTCCAGGATGGTGTGAATGTATGGATCGACACAACGGCCGGCGGCGGTCCCTTGTTCAGCATGGCTTCGATCGTCGCGGCGATCGCGGCGCGGTAGGGCATCCAGTAATGCGCGCGGCGATATTCGATCTCTTCGGCGCCAATTCTTGCGTTTCCGGGGATTAGATCGCCGTCCGAAAGCCGCATGACGAGCGTGGGATCGTCGACGCCGCGATTGGGATCGATGAGGAGGCGCGAAAACCGCGACAGAATTGCCGGCGCGCCGAAACCGCGAGCGAGACGGCGGGTGATCCAGGCCGCGCCAATATCGTAGGCGATGTGACGGTCGAGTTGTTCCCTGGCCAGACCGAGCGTGCCATAGGCTTTTGGCAGCGCGTTGGCCGCGTGATCGCAAAGGAAGAGGACGCCCGCCTCGAGGCTTCCCTCTACTCGTTCGACCGGATCGTCCGCGCCGCCTGGCGGTGGTGAAATGGGCACGGCGTGATCCACGGCAGGGTTTCCAGGAATGCAACGGCCTTCAACCAAACGACACTGTATCATGTGCCGGGCATGGCGGCCCATGGGTTAAGAACCGTGCAAAAGCACTTGCGGCCGCGCGCAACTCAGGCCGGGACCGCTGACACGGCGAGCGGCCTCGTGTCCGCTTCCGATGGCCGGATAGCTGGAAAATCCTCCGCGGTGATCGCTTCCTTCGCCAGTAAAAGTTCGGCACCCTGGTCGAGATCGCCGCGTCGCGCCGTCAGAATGGCGCGCGCTTCGTCGAAGGCATCGGCGACGATACCGCGGATGCTGAGATCGATCTCGCGCAGTGTGGCTTCCGAAGCCACGGGCTTGTCGAGTGGCTGCCCAGAAAGGAACCCTTGCGGCGCGGGCTTATAGGTGCGCTGTCCGACCGCCTCAGCCATGCCGTAGAGCGTCACCATTTCGGTGGCGATATCGGTGGCGCGCTGGAGATCGTCGGCCGCGCCGGTCGAAATGTCGCCTTCGAAGAGGAGAACCTCGGCGGCGCGCCCGCCCATGAGCACGGCGATACGATGGCGCAATTCGCTTGCCGCCAAAACAAAGCGGTCTTCCGTCGGGTGTTGGATCGTATAGCCGAGCGCGCCGACGCCGCGCGGGATGATCGAGACCTTCAAGACAGGATCGACGCCGGGCAGGCTCGCCGCGACCAGCGCATGCCCCATTTCGTGATAGGCGACGCGGCGGCGCTCCGGCGGGGTCAAAATCCGGCTCTTCTTTTCGAGCCCGGCAACGATGCGTTCGATCGCCGCCGTCACATCCTCGAAGGTTACTCGCGCGCTGTCGCGGCGGGTCGCGACGACCGCCGCCTCGTTGACAAGATTGGCGAGATCGGCGCCGGTGAACCCCGTCGTCATGGCGGCGATTCGGTCGAGATCGACTTTGGGATCGAGGACGATTTTATGCACATGCACCTTCAAAATTTCGAGCCGCCCCTTGCGGTCGGGGCGATCGACTAGAACCTGGCGGTCGAAGCGGCCGGCCCGGAGCAGCGCGGGATCGAGAATTTCCGGCCGGTTCGTCGCGGCAAGCAATATGACGCCGGTCGAAGGGTCGAAACCGTCGAGCTCGGCGAGGAGCTGATTAAGCGTCTGTTCCTTCTCGTCATGGCCGCCGATGCCGCCCGCTTGGCGCGAGCGGCCGAGGGCGTCGAGCTCGTCGATGAAGATGATGCAGGGCGCCGCCTTGCGCGCCTGCTCGAAGAGATCGCGCACGCGGGCGGCGCCAACGCCGACGAACATCTCGACGAATTCAGAACCCGATATCGAGAAAAAAGGGACGCCGGCTTCGCCAGCGACCGCGCGGGAAAGCAGTGTCTTGCCGGTTCCGGGCGGGCCGACGAGGAGAATCCCTTTCGGAGCGCGGGCGCCGAGGCGGCCGAACGATTTTGGATTCTTGAGAAAGGAGACAATTTCCTGAAGTTCGAATTTAGCTTCGTCAACACCGGCCACGTCCTTGAACGTAACCTTTGTATTGGTTTCGACATAGACTTTCGCGCGCGATTTGCCGACCGTCATGAGCCCGCCGAGCCCTTGCCTGCCCGCGAATCTGCGAAAGAGGAAACCCAAAAGGAGATAGAAAATTATGGCGGGAATGGTCCAGGCCAGAATGGTGCCGATGAAGCCGGTGGGCGGCGCGCCGGAAACCTTGATGCCCTCGGGGGCGAGCTTATCCGCGATCGCCGGATCGACCCGGACGGTAACAAATTTGGTTTTGCCGTCCGGCCCTGGCTCCTTAAGCGTGCCTTCGATTATATCCGGGTCGATGACGACCGCGGAGATTTTTTTGCCGGCCACGAGCTGCTCGAACTGGCTATAGGAAATCGCATCGGTTTGCCGGGAAATGGTCCAGTACTGGTTTAGGAGCAGCGCGCCCAATAGGGCCGCGACGGCGTACCAGATCGTCCAGGTCTGTTTCTGTTTGGTGGGATCCACGGCTGCCTCCTTTGCAAAACTCGATGGTCAGGGTTACGTCCGCCGGCGCGCTTCGCGCGCCCGCTTGAAACCCGCTCCTGCTCTCTCATTTTGCCCTCGCGCCAGGAGTCAGGGTGCCGCTAATGCCATATCGACACTTATCCTATCCTGTTTTCCGCCGACCGGGAACGTCGCGCCGATCGGCGGCCATGAAGAGCGGCGTGGCGACGGTCTGGCCAACGCCGTGGCGGCAACCGATCTTGCGGCATGCCGCGGCGCTCAGCATGGTGATCGCGCATTCGGTTGCGGAACATCTTTCGCTTAAGCGCTTACGTAAAGGCGCCGATCCCCGAAGAGGTCCGGCGCAACCGCGAAAACCCCGGGCGGGGTAACGATTCCGGATAGGTGGCGGCGAGGCTTGCGCGCCGCCATGCGAACGCCATGGAACCGCGGCATTGCTCTGACGTTTAACGGCGGTCTTCTAACCACCAAAAGGAACTCAAGATGGACAAGGAACATGTAAAGGGCGCGGCGCAGAAGGCCAAAGGCGCCGTCAAGGACGCGGCGGGAGCTTTGACCGGCGACAAAAAGCTTCAGGCGGAAGGAAAGGCGGACAAGGCCGCGGGCGCGGCGCGGCAGTCCGCCGGTGATATCAAGGACGCCGGACGCAAAGTCGCCGACAGCCTCAAGCGTTGACATTAATATCCGAGTTTCAGGTTCCGATTGGATCCAACGGTCTTGAATGACCGCTGGATCCACGCGTGGCCTGCAAAAACCTTTGGTTGAAAAAATATCCTAATGCCTTTGCCGTAGTTTAGCCCGCTTGTGTTGAGATTGACGGCCGGTCGATCGGTCGAGTTGGCCGTAAATTTGGGCGCATTGCAAAGGTCATGGCTCGGGTTGAGCCCATAAGGTCGAGGTGGCATGATGGCGGCGCAATCGCAGCCAAGCCAGTGCTAAATATAACGGAACCGCTAGATTTCCATGAAGCAGTTCTCGAGCATTCGCGGCTCCGCGGGGCGAATTCGTTGCGTGGCCCCACGCATCGGCTGGCGGCGGCGAGATTCAGATTTGGAACAACAACTTGTTTGAGTTTTCGATGATTCCGGGCCTGCCGGACTCCCGCGACCCGTCTTAAGCCGTCGGCCGGTAAACGTGAAGCGCAGCATCATTTTCATTGCCGTGTTGATCTTGCTTGCAACTCTTGGCGCCGGCCTTGGGTATTTCCACTTCGTCGTCAAGCCCGGGATGATCAAGCGCTTCATCCTAGAGGCGCCGCCTCCCCCCGCTTCGGTCGCGGTCGCGGTGGCCGAAATCGAGACCTGGGCGCCGCGCCTGCCGGCGATTGGGTCATTCAGGGCGGTGCAAGAAATCGATATCGCGCCGCAAATCGGCGGCGCGGTCGTCTCGGTCCAGGTCGAGTCGGGCCAGGACGTTGAAAAGGGCGCCCCTCTTTTTG